>CAJOHU010000001.1 GCA_905234465.1 uncultured Alphaproteobacteria bacterium
TGGTCACACTGGAATTATCCGCAAATACCGCAGACACCGCAAAAATTGCGGTCATCGCGATAAATATGCGTTTGATACTCATCTGATACTTCCCTTTCCCTTGATTTCCAATGCTTACAGTATAACAAAAAGGTACCTTTTTGTTCGTTCGTGTTTTGGTCAAAAATGGGCGAACACAAAAAGCGGCTGCATGCCACGGAATCTGTGGCTTTGCGGGAAAAATAAAAAAAATTAAAAAAAGTGTAAAAAAGGGGTGGACAAAAAGGTACCTTTTTGTTCCATTCACCCCCGCTGTGGTAGTGGTTAGTGGCTAGTGTTAGGGGTTAGTAGTCATCCCGCGGAAGCGCGGGACCCAGTGCGAACGAAGTTAGCACCTGCGTCGCAGACACCAAAGTTTTTCATCGCGTTGCGATGAAAAATCTCCTGCGGAGCAGGTCTTCGCTACGCTCAGACTGGGCACCGCCCTTCGGCGGTGTGACGATTATCTGGAATACTAACCCTTGTTCCACGAAGCCTTGGCGAAGTGGAAACTAACACTAACCACTATTATAGGTAAAGGGAATAAAAAAACGGTTGCGATTCGCAACCGTTTTACTAACCGCTTACACTAGCCACTAACCACTAACACTAATTATTTTCCGAATCGGAATAATCTTCTTCCTCTTCTTCGTCTTCTTCAACCGCGTTCAAATCAATTTCTTTTGGAATTCCCAAAATGTCTTCTATTTTTTCAGATGCTGCATCTACATCCATTTTGTGCAGCGCCGCAAATTCTTGCGCCATACGTTCCAACGCGCGCATGTACAACCGACGCGCAGAAAATGGCATAGTGTCTGTCGGATTGCGCCGTTGCAGGTCACGTACAACCTCCGCCAATTTCATTGGGTCGCCAGAATTTATGTTTTCTTCGTATTGTGCCGCGCGACGCGCCCAAATCATGCGTTTTGCGCCCGCTTTGCCTTTGGCGGATGCAATCGCTTCGTCCATTTTGCGCGCACTGGTCAACGGGCGCAGTCCAGATATTTCCGCACGTTCCAATGGCACACGCAGGGTCATTTTGCTGTTTTCAAAATCAATGACCAACATCTTGATTTTCTGGTTGCCGATGACACTGTCTTCGGTGCGTACCAATTTTCCCACACCTTGGGTTGGGTATACAACATATTGACCTGTTTTAAAATCTAATTTCTTACTTGGCATAGCGTTTCTCTTTCTTCGCCATTCTCTCTAATACGCCGATTATAACACAAAAATATTGAAAAAACAAATTTATTAGTATGAAAATTTCCAAAAATATATTTTTGGGTATTTTTTCATACTGGGATATCTATCTTGTACTCCACCGGCGTTGAATGCCCGTACGACGCAGCGCAGATGCGCGACTTACCGTGCCGGCGGTTTTAGATACAGAACATATCCATTCGCCATCTTTTAAAATTGCGTCTTGCCCAACATCGCATTTTGGCTTTTCCAGTTTCCAAGAAAAACACCCGCCTTTTTGTTCTGATGTGTATGTCGCACTGTCCACGCCGCCACGTGTGTACGCACCATATTCGGCATTCCATACGCCACGTGGTACGCCAGAACACCATTTGCGTTCGCCAAAGCATTCAATACATTTGCCATTCACGTCGCATAATTCACCCGCAGATTTTGTGTCGGTATACCCGTTTGCCGCCCTATCGCCCTTGCCCATTGGTTTGCCGGTTTCCAAATCAACACACCATAAGTTTTGACATTCCATAGTGTTCATGCCATCAACCTTGGTATGAGATATCAAAACATAGCCCGGCCCACAATCGCCCGCAAACACCGGCACAGACAAAAACGCCGTCAAAACAAACAAGATTTTCTTCATTGCGCCCCCTGCTTCTTTACCAACAGTTTAACACATTTTGCGGTGTTTTTACAAGTGGCTTTTTATTGTCCAAGTCCCGCCGGGCTGAAACGACCAATATTGTTGAATAATTCCTGCATAGCATTCAATTCAATCGCCGCCGGAATTTCTGTTTCATCGGAATCTATATCAATATCCGGCAAATCTTGGTCGTGCAGAATACGTGTGCGTACAACGCGATTTCCATTCACCCATGCCAATAAAACAGTCTTGTTATTATACGTTAATGGCAACGGTCCATGATAATTTTCATCTTCACCAAAATAAATCCATACATTTTCACCATAGACCGTCTTTACCTGGGGAGAACCAATCATGTCTTCTAATTGCCGGGTTGTTTTAACCAAAGCAATCTTTTCTTCTAAATCATTCGGAAAAACATAGCCGCGATGTTTAGTCTGAAAAGTGCACGCCGCCACAAACACGCAACATAAAATTAAAATTAGTTTTTTCATATTAACCCTCCCCGTTTTCTTTTGGTGTGTTCGCATGCATCATAGCAAAATGCGCAATATATTTCTTTAACTGGGTTTTATATTGATTGTTTTCCTTGGCGTATTCAACCAATTTATCAAAGTTGGGATTTGCCGCACGCGCAGCACCAAAACGCGTTTCTGTTCTAAGGAAATCTTCCAATGGCGTCAGATTATCAACGTTTGAATCCATCATCAAAGGATTATGCCCTTCCACTATAAGACGTGGGTCAAATCTATAAAGTGGCCATGCCCCCGTGTTCACCATTTGGGTTTGGTGTTCGGGTCCGTTCTGTAATGCGAACCCATGCGCAATACATGGTGCGTATGCCAATATAATTGACGGACCGTTAAATGATTCGGCTTCACGAAAAGCCTTAATCGCCTGAACTGGATTTGCACCAATCGCAATTTGTGCAACATATGCCCCCGACATCATCGCAATCATACCTAAATCTTTCTTGGCATGATTTTTGCCACCAATTGCGAACTTCATACTGGCACCAAATGGCGTTGCCTTGGACTGTTGCCCGCCTGTGTTGGAATAGCCTTCGGTATCAAGTACCAAAATATTTACATTTTCGCCACTGTGCAGTACATGATCCAACCCGCCATATCCAATATCGTACGCCCATCCATCGCCACCAACAATCCACACGGATTTCTGAACGATGTCGCCCAACATACTTTCTGCCAAACGTGCAGATGGTGAATCAATTTTCTTTAATTGTTTTGCCAAATCTGCCTGAATTTCACGTTGCCGATCAATATTCGTTTCGGCAAATATTTCTTCTACATTTTTTATACCCAATTCAAACAACAGCCCGCGCAACATATCGCGCCGCCCATTCAGTGCAATTCGCATTCCAAGACCATATTCTGCATTATCTTCAAACAGTGAATTTGACCATGCCGGTCCGCGACCGTTTGAATCGCATGTCCATGGTGTTGTTGGCAAATTTCCACCGTAAATAGAAGAACATCCAGTTGCGTTTGCAATGACCATATGGTCACCGAACAGGTGTGACATCATTTTAATATACGGTGTTTCGCCACATCCAGCGCACGCCCCAGGAAATTCAAAATAATGTGGCAATAATTCAATATGCTTTGGCAAATTCAGGTTTAATTTTTCGCGTGGAAAATCGGGTAATTTTACCGTTTCATCAAAGACCTTTTGATCTGCGGCATTTGCATCAACCATACTGATTGCGCCAACTGGACAATTCTTGGCACACAGACCGCACCCCGTACAATCGGATGGTGAAATTGCGATGGTAAAATACATGTTTGTGCCAAGTTCGGGTGTCTTCATCGGAACGACGGTTATACCATGTTCACGTGCAACAGACACTTCGGATTCTGTCATTACCTTGATACGAATTGCTGCGTGCGGACAAAGCATAGAACATTTACCGCATTGGATACATTTTTCTAAATTGCATTGTGCAACACGTGGCGAGGTCGCGCGTTTTTCGTACTTTGATGTTCCAACCGGATATTGCCCCGCACCAAAATCAGAACCAACGCGGAATCGCGACACAGGCAATGTATCGCCCCGCCCCGCCGCCATTTCGCCAAGTGTGCCGGCGATAATAGTTGGGGTGTCCGTGGTCATGGCGGGAACAAAATCAGGGGCAAAATTTGATACCGAAGATGGCAAATTAAAATGTTTCAGGTATTTGGCCGCGCTGTCCACCGCCGCCCAGTTTGCCGCAACGACATCCATGCCTTTCTTTTTATATGTTTTTTCAATCGCCGCCTTGGCAGATTCTGCGGCAACCGCCGGGTCAATCACACGCGTCAAATTAAAGAAATTTAACATGATAAATGTGTTGATTCTGTTGCCTAACCCTAATTCCGCCGCCGCACCATTCGCATCCAAGAAATACACGTTTGCGCGAATCCGAATAAGGTGTTCTTGCACTTCGCGTGGCAGATTTGCAAATGCTACATCGGGGGACATTGATGTATTTATCATAACTGTTCCACCCGCACGCAGACCACGAAATACATCAAATCTTTGTGCAATCATAAAGTTTGAAACACTGATAAAATCCGCGACTTCTACCAAATATTGGCTTTTAATCGGGGCATCAGAAAAACGAATGTGCGACGCGGTAAGTCCACCAGATTTCTTAGAATCGTACACCGCATAAGATTGTGGGTACAAATCTGAATTTTCACCAACAATTTTAACTATATTCTTAACCGCGCCAACGGTTCCGTCACTGCCGATGCCATACAGAATCGCAGTTTTGAAATTAGGGTCTTCTATTGAAAAAGTTGGATCTGTCTTTAATGACAATCCTGTCAGGTCGTCTTCAATGCCAACCGTGAAATTATGGTGCAGGGTTTTGCGTTTCATATTTTCAAACACCGCCGCAACATCACGCGGTTTAAATTCTTTGGACCCCAAACCATAACGTCCACCGAATACCGCCGCCCGGTCACCAACAACAGATTTAACGTCCATATACAATGGTTCGCCAATCGCCCCAGATTCTTTGGTGCGATCCAGTACCGCAATTTGACGTACAGTTTTTGGCAGAATGCGCAGAAATTCATCCACAGGGAATGGACGATACAGATGAATCTTTATCAATCCTAACCCGTTTGGCAAATGCGCAATGGTTTCTTCAATCGTTTCGCATGCAGACCCCATTGCAACGATGATGTTTTCGGCATTTTTATCGCCAACGTATTCCACCAATCCATACCTGCGACCTGTATAGCGCGCAAATTCATCCATACATTCGGCAACGATTTTTGGCGTTGCCATGTAAAGTTCATTTGCCGCTTCACGACCCTGGAAATAAACATCAGGATTTTGCGCGGTCCCGCGAATTTTCGGACTGTCAGGATTCATTCCATTGGCGTGATATTGTGCAACCAATTTTTCGGGCAACATTTTACGTAATACATCATCATCTATGCGAATCAATCGCGATTCTTCGTGACTTGTTCGGAAACCGTCAAAGAAATGCAGAAACGGCACGCGGGTACGTAATGTTGCCGCATGCGCGATTGCCGCCATATCGTGTGCCTGTTGAACATTGTGCGATGACAACATTGCAAACCCAGTTGAACGAACGGACATTACATCGCTGTGGTCACCAAATATAGAAAGTGCATGTGTCGCCAAAGCACGCGCCGCCACATGCATAACAAAAGGCGTCTGTTCGCCGGCGATTTTATACATGTTTGGTATCATCAACAGCAAACCCTGAGATGCGGTGAATGTGGTTGCCAAAGCCCCCATTTGTAATGCACCGTGCATTGCGCCCGCCGCACCGCCTTCGGATTCCATCTCTATTATTTGAGGAATTGCGCCCCATATATTTTTCTTGTGTTGAAAAGACCATTCATCGGCCAATTCGCCCATAGTGCTGCTTGGGGTGATGGGATAAATCGCCGCAAAATCTACACAGCGATATGCCACATCTGCCGCCGCCCAATTACCGTCTACAATTAAATTCGCCATATCTTAATCCCCTTAGATTTTTACATCGCAGACAATCATAGCCCCAAATGAAAATAAAGGCAAGAGGTTAAAAGGTTATCTGTGAAAAGTGCTTTTTATTCTGCTTTCTTTATAGGTTCCGCCATTTTTGACATTGCAATTACCATTTCCATTGCGCGTTGTAATTGATAATCGCGTGCGTCTTTTTCTGCATCGGTCAGATTTTTTTCGTCTTCGTCATCGTCATCTTCAGATTTGCCAGATTTTTCGCGTGCTTTGGCTTTTTTCTCGGCTTCTTCATTTTTCAAAGAATTTCTGAAAGATGCTTCGGAATACATGCTTTCGCGTTTTTCTAAAACCTTAACCTTGCTTTGCAGTACCTCTACATCTGGAGTAATTCCAGTGTTTTGAATAGATGTGCCATTTGGTGTATAATACCGTGCGATAGTAATATGAATTGCTGTTCCATCACCAAAAGGCTTTTGTTGCTGAACACTGCCTTTGCCGAAACTTTGCGAACCCATAATGATGCCGCGTTTGTTATCCTGAATCGCGCCCGCAACAATTTCAGACGCAGATGCCGAACCATGGTTAATTAAAACCACCAACGGTTTTCCATTTGTTAAATCCCCGGGTTTTGCGAAACTGTGATCTATATCAGTTTTGTCTTTGCCGCGGGTTGAGACAATTTCGCCGCCGTCAAGAAATGCGTCCGAAACATCTATGGCTGCGGTCAGATAGCCGCCTGGATTATTGCGTACATCCAGTACATAACCAATGACTTTCTTTTTTTCCAATGATTTTATCGCATCCCGTAAATCGCGTGCCGTTGTTGCCCCAAAGTCAGAAATTCTGATATAACCAATTTTTGGCGAATCGGATTCGGAATCTGCCAGTTGTTTTTCGTCAAACTTTACAGATTTAACTTTGATAATTGCGCGTTTAAGTGTCATTGTCTTTGGTTCGCGGTCTTCTGATAAAACCGTCAATTTAACCTTTGTTCCTGGTTTGCCCTTCATTTTCTTAACCGCCTGGTTCAATGTTAGATCAAATACAGGTTCATCATCAATATGCGTGATGTAATCGCCCGCCTTGATTCCGGCCTTTGCCGCAGGTGTATCATCAATGGGCGAAATTACGCGCACCGCCCCACGGTCAGATGTAATTTGAATGCCAAGCCCCCCAAATTCACCTTGGGATTTATCATTGAAATCTTTGAAATCATCTTTGTTAAGGTACGAAGAATGTGGGTCCAGTGCCGACAACATTCCGTTCATTGCGGCTTCCAACATTTTGCGTTCGTCCGCCTCTTCTACGAAATTTTCGCGCGACACTTCAAATACCAATGCCAATTTTTTTAGCTCATCATAAATTTGTTCGTCAGTAAGGTGTTCAATCGGTTCTTCTTTTTTATTTTTTTCGGCGGCAATTACAGTATTCGCCATAATCGGCATACATAATGCAGACAATACAAGAATCTTTTTTAACATATCGCTTTCCCTTGGTTTCTTATTATGTACCACAAGCATATATTAAAAAAAAGCGCCCTGCAACCCGAATTTTATTTTATTGTGATAATTATTTACAACCTGAATTTATCGGTCGTATTTATGTAATAATTCAATTTGTTTTTTAATTTGTTTCAGTTTTTGACCCTGATTCGCCCGGTCAGAATATTGAAACTCAGAAACCGTTTCATCTATTTGTTCCAATAATTCTGCGGCATCATGATATGCCTTAATCTCTGTCCACCGGGCATCATCGGTAAAATCATGTGGTAAATCACTCGTTCCACGATATTTAATATATTTTTTTCGTACTTCGTTCACAATACCTAAATCGTTTGTATATGATCGCAACATATCATAATGCAAGAAACTTGGTTCGGCATCGGTAAAATCTATTACACTAAATTTTTGTGATTTTGCGTTGTATAGCACATTTTCTTCAAACAAATCCCCGTGAACAAAAACAAGTCTTGTTTCGTACGATACATTCAAAATCTTTTGGTAAATTTTTGAAACAAATTTTGCATCAGATTTTGGAAAATATTTCCGCATATCTTCATCAATGAAATTTTCCAAATACGGCGTGTTTAGACCGTAATTCATTGTATATTGTATTGGATTAGGTATCATATTTATTGAATGCATGTCTGCGTAAAATTGTGCCAAAGAATCAATAACTTTTTCGCGTTCAGGTTGATTCAGTGTATGAAACAGTAATGGGGTCAGTGGAACACCATCAACCCGTTCTTCAACAACATTATAACGTGCGGTATCAACAAATTTTATATGCGGCACACCATACGCATTATTACCAATTTCATTTAATTTATCTATGGTTTCAATGGCGCGCTGTTGCCGGGTTAGCCATTCGCGTTTTTGTACCAAAGTCCGCCCCGGCAAAGGTTTTTTGGAAACGAATTTGCCATCCTGTTCTATTTCAACTAAACTTTCACGACCGTGTTTTAACATGTCTTATCCATTTGCCTGTATTATGACACAAAAACAATATATTGTCAAACTAATTCTCTTTGAACAGACGCGCCGGATCTATCGCTTTATCACCACGCCGTACTTCAAGATACATTTCCGGTTTATTTGAATTCATGCGCCCGATGGGTTCGCCCGCCAAGACTTCTTGACCAACAACCACATCTATGGTGCCAAGGTTGGTCATAACCGTATTATAACCGTTTTTATGCGATATAATTATGACACGACCAAAGCCTTTGAAACTGTCTGCGAATTTAACCAATCCGTCTGCCGGTGCGGAAACCAACGCATCAGAACTGGTGTGAATGCGCCACCCGTCAGATTTTAACCCAAGTGCGGTCTTTTCACCAAAACGTACCACCACGCGCCCACGTACAGGTTGATTTAACTTACGAATTGAAAAACGTGAATCTGATGACATTTCCGAACTCCCTACGCCGGCAGACAATTCCGATATGCTTTTTGCGCGCGCCGACAATTCGCGCAATTTTTTTTGGGTTGCTAACTGTTCATTTCGCAATTTTTCATTTTGTGCAGAACGCCGCCGCAGTAATTTATCTAACAGATTTTTCTCGTCTGAATATTTTTTCGCGGTTCTGTCCAATTTTTCTTTTTCTGTGGCGCGCGCATCGCGTATTCTATCCAATTCAGCAATTTTTTCACCCGCATCGCGAATTTGGGCATCAAAAGAATCTGATAGTCCCGCCAACACCGATGAAGTCAAAACAAAATCATGCATGGTTTCAGAATCAAAATTTGGGTTTTCTGCAATAAACAATATTGCCGCCGCAGCATCGGCAATTCGTTCGCGGTTTTTTTCAAGTTCTGCGGTAAGTACCGCACGGCGTGCATCTAATTCAGCAATTTTTTTTGAAAGATTTGCACGCAATTCTTCCAACGAAGAAACTTTTCCCGCCGCAGTCACCAGTTGCTTTTTAGTGTTTGCCACATCACGGTCAGATGTTTTGACCTGTTGTTCCAACTGTTTGTTTTTTTGTTCTGTTTGGCGAATTTGAGTTTGAATTTTGTCCAATTCAGTTTGGGCGGCAAAACCCGAATTTGCCCCCCCTGCCAACAAAATCGCCAAAGCAACCGCCAATCGCAACATTTATTTTACAATTACTTTCAAGAAATTCTTTTTGCCCCGTTGAACCATAAATTCCGCCTTGGGCGCAACAACCGCATGCCAATCTGTGATTTTTTTACCGTCTATTTGAATGCCGCCCTGTTCCACCATGCGCCGTGCATCAGATTTAGAACCAAACATTCCAATCGCCACCAAGAAATCAACGATACCCATCGGCGCAGACATTTTTACCTCTGTGCTTGGTGCATTGCTCGCATCGCCGCCCCCAAACAGCGCCGCCGCCGTGCGTTCCGCATCCGCCGCGGCATCGGCACCATGGGCAATCGTTGTCGCCGCGCGTGCCAAAATCTTTTTTGCTTCATTTAATTCTGCGTCACGCAACTTGGACAAGCGCGCAATTTCATCCATTGGAATTTCTGTGAAGATTTTAAGGAATTTTTCCACTAATTCGTCCGGCGTATTGCGGAAATATTGCCAATATTCATATGGTGAAAGTTTGTCTTCGTTCACCCAAACCGCATTGCCTGCCGATTTCCCAATTTTGTTCCCGGCGGCATCTGTAATTAGTGATGTGGACAGAACGAATGCTTCGCGTCCCAATTTTTTTCGTATCAATTCTATGCCCATTATGGCGTTTCCCCATTGGTCTGCGCCGCACAGTTGTAATGAACAGCCATACTTATTGAATAATGTTAAAAAGTCTACCGCCTGGAAAGTCATATAATTGAATTCAAGAAACGTCATTCCGTTTTCCAATCTGCGTTTCACACTTTCCATAGACAACATGCGCGGTACGGTAAAATCTGTGCCAAATTGCGCCAAGAAATCTATGTGTGAAAAATTTTTCATCCAATCGTAATTATCAACGATAACCGCATCAGATGCACCATCGCCAAATCGCAAAAATTTAGAATAAGATTTTTTAAGTCCGGCAATATTTTTGGCCAATGTTTCTTCACTCATCATTGGGCGACCAGTGTCGCGACCAGACGGGTCGCCGATGCGTCCTGTGGCACCACCAACCAACATTAATGGTTTATGACCATACTTTTGCAACCACCGCATCATCATAACTGGTACCAAATGACCAACATGTAAAGAATCTGCCGTTGGGTCAGACCCAAGGTACGCCGTAATTTTTCCGTTATTTAATGCATCGGTCAACCCATCAATGTTTGAACATTGGTTTATAAATCCACGGACTTCCAATTCATGCAGCAAATCGTTTTTCATCTTTTGAACCTTTTAATTATATATCAGACCAATTTTATCAAAATTCGTACAATATGCAACAAAATAGTGGTTAAAAACAGGCGCGGTAGAAAATACAATGTTCCAAACATAATAAGATTAACGTTTGCTGAACTGAGTAGAACGACGTGCTTTGCGGAAACCATAGTGTTTGCGTTCTACGACACGACTGTCGCGGGTCAAGAATCCCGCTGCCTTTAATGCCGCACGCAAATCTGGTTCAGATTTTTCCAATGCCTTGGAAATACCGTGCTTTACCGCGCCTGCCTGACCGGACAGACCGCCGCCCATAACCATTACAAACGCATCATACGAACCTTCGCGTTTTGTGACCGCAAATGGTTGATTCAAAATCATCTGTAATACCGGACGACGAAAATATTCGTTCATAGGTTTGTCATTAATAACAATATTGCCACGCCCAGGTATTAAATACACGCGCGCCACAGAGTCTTTACGTTTCCCGGTTGCGTAAATCGCGTTGTTCAATTTTGGTGTGGATACTGTTGCGGTTGATTTTACCGCAGAAACGGTTTTTGTTGCCGCCTTAGGCGCCGCCACCTTTTTGGTTGCCGGGGCCGCTTTTTTTGCAGTTGTTGCTTTCTTGGCGGTTGTTTTCTTTGTATCGTTAGCCATTATTCGCCCCTTTTGTTTTTACGATTCAGACCTGCAAAATCAATAACAATCGGATTTTGCGCGGCATGTTTATGTTCGCCACCTGCATACACATGCAGTTTTGTCAGACGTTTATCCGCCAATGCAACCGCCGTACGGCGTCCCATCATGCGTTTTACCGCGTTTTTAACCAACATAGTCGGTTTTTCCGCACGCATTTGACCCAATGTGCGTTCTTTGATGCCGCCTGGGTATGTGGTGTGCCAATAGAATTTTGTCTTGTCCGCCTTGGTCCCAGACAGTGCCACTTTGTCGGCATTAATAATAATCACATGATCGCCGCAATCCATATTTGGTGTCCATGTGGCCTTGTTCTTGCCGCGCAGGATGTTCGCAACATATGCCGCCAAACGACCCAACGTGCAATCGGTCGCATCAATCAGATACCATTTGGCATCTAATTCACACTTTTTTAACGATTTTGTTGTTGCCATTTCTTTTTGCCTTTTGTTTTATTAAAAAGTTCGCAGTATTATGTCGCAACATACCGGAAAAGTCAAGAAAAATTAATACGGTATTATAATACCACAAAACACAAAAAACTTGATAATGCCGTAATAGTCTGATAACCTTGCTTTTACTTAGGAGTATGATATGGCGACAGATGATACAAAGAAAGTTATTGAACGTGAATCAAAATGGCAACGCAAATGGCGTGATGCGCGCGCATTCGTTCCCAAAAACGATGGTTCAAAACCACGTTTTTATAACTTGGTTGAATTTCCATTTCTATCGGGGGCTGGTTTGCATGCCGGTCATTTATTGATTTATACGGGAATGGATGTTTTGTCGCGTTATCGTCGGCATTTGGGTTATGATGTGTTATTTCCAATGGGGTTTGATGCCATGGGTATTGCGGCGGAACATTATGCGACCAAAATTGGAAAACATCCCGCAGATGTCGCCAATGAATTGAAAAAGTCTTATGCAGATGTTATTGATTCTGCCGGGTGGTCTGTTGATCCGGAAACGCGTGTCGCGACGTCTGACCCAGAATACATCAAATGGACCCAATGGATGTTTATTCAGTTTTTTAAAGCAGGATTGGCATATAAATCTGCATTGCCGATGAATTGGTGTCCTAATTGTCGCACGACACTTACCAACGAAGAATTGGAAGATGGAAAGTGCCCACGCTGTCATGGACTGATTGAAAAGAAAGAAAAATTACAGTGGAATTTGGCGCTATCTAAATATGCGGATAAATTATTGGATGGTTTGAAAGAGCTGGATTTTGATGAAAGGGTTAAAAAAGACGAAATAAACCTTATTGGAAAATCAAATGGTGCAGATGTTGATTTTCGTGTCGGTGATGATGTGATGACAATATACACTACGCGGGTTGACACTATATTCGGTGTGACATTCTGTGTTATCGCGCCGGAACATAAATTGCTAAGAAAATGGTTGGATGCGGGGAAAATTGAAAACAAAGATGAAGTTGAACAATATATCCGTGAATCAAGTGCAAAAAGCGAGATTGAACGCACCGATGCAAGTCGTGAAAAATCGGGTGTGGAATTAAAGGGAATTAAGGCGATTAACCCATTTACCAATACCGAAATTCCGGTGTTTACATCGGACTATGTGTTGGTAGATTACGCATACGGAACAATTATGGCGGTACCGGCACATGATGAACGCGATTGGGACTTTGCAAAAAAGTTCGGTTTAAAAATCATTCCTGTGTTGGCGGGTGGCGAAGCTGACAAAGTCTGGACCGGTGATGGCGAACATATTAATTCAGAATTCTTGAATGGAATGGATAAAGAAACCGCCATTGCAACCGCAATCAAATATGGTTCTGAACATGGTTTTGCACGCGGAACGACCAAGTATAAATTAAAAGATTGGGGCTTTTCGCGTCAAATGTATTGGGGCGAACCAATTCCGTTAATATATTGTGAAAAATGTGGTTGGCAACCGGTGCCGGATAGTGAATTGCCGGTGCTGCAACCATATATGACAGATTATCGTCCAACCGATGATGGCGAAAGCCCGTTGGCGCGTGCAACAGATTGGGTAAATACTACATGTCCATGTTGTGGCGGCGCGGCACGGCGTGAAACCGATACCATGCCGGGATGGGCGGGGTCTTCATGGTATTTCTTGCGGTATTTGGACCCAAAAAATGATAAAGAATTTTGTTCGCGGGAACAAATGAAAAACTGGATGCCGGTGACGCACTATAACGGTGGACACGAACACAACACGCGGCATTTGATTTATTCCCGTTTTTGGCAGCATGCCTTGTACGATTTGGGTTTGGTGAATGTTGCCGAACCGTACGCGAAACGCACCGCCCAGGGTCTGGTTTTGGGCAGCGATGGCTATAAAATATCTAAATCGCGCGGAAATGGTTTTCAGGTAAATGAATTATTACAATCTGTGGGCGCAGATGTGGCGCGTGTGACGATTTTATCTTTGGGACCATGGAAAAATAACACAATTTGGTCTGATGGGGCGTTGGCGGGCGTGCAACGGTTCTTGAAACGTGTGGAAATTTTTTCGGATAATCTGGCCGACGAACCATTGACAGATGCACAAGACAGATTGGTCAATAAATTAATTGCAGATGTGACGGAACGTATATCAAATATGGGATTTAATACATCTATATCTGCGATGATGGAATTTATTAATGAATTTCCGGGCGGAAAAATGCCACGTGCCGCATATGAAGTATTGATTCAAATGCTGAACCCGTTTGCACCGCATTTGACCGAAGAAATGTGGGAAAAATTGGGTCATGCGGATATGTTGGTCTTTGAACCATGGCCGACATTTGATTCGTCTAAATTGGTGGAAACAACCAAGACATTCGCGGTGACAATAAACGGAAAGCGGATTGGTGAATTTGACGCCGATTTGAAAGCGAGTAATGAAGAATTAATCGCATTGGCGCGCGCGGTGACGGGCGCAAAATTAGACGGCGCAGAAATAATCAAAACCATCGTTGTGCCACAAAAATTGGTTAATTTTGTGGTCAAAAAATAACGAAAAAGCTTGAACACAACCGCCCTATTCTGACCTCGTTGTAGCGCAGCGAAAGCGGATGGGCGGTCTTTTACTAATGTGAATTTCCGGATAAAAGCGCATTCGTGTATATATGACCGCATGACCGAATAGATGCGCGGTATTGGTTAAATGAGGATTCGTCTCTTATGTAATACATCAGTTTGTGCCGCTGAATTTCTTGGGGGTCAAAAATGATATAGCAATATTTATTAAATGGTGTAACATCACTAAAAAAACAATGCTTTAATAAATCTTCATATTCCCACAGGTTATTTACCCGTTTTATAACGTCAGCAAGTGCAAAATGTTTATTTTGACCTTGGCCAGATATTTCGATTATTGACATTGATTGATATCCATCAAATGGTTCTTTGAACGCCAAGTGCAGAGTATATGCCGATTTAAACGCACCATAACCACCGATTTTGGGTAACTCTGAACTATCCGTTGCATATAAATCACCATATTTTGTTAATGAATTTATCAAATTAGAATTTTTAATTTCGGTTGCCCAATCTGGTGTCTTTTTTTTGAAAGCATTCAATGAATCAAGAACATCAATTTTTTCGTACAATGGTAGGTTTATAAATATCAAATCGCCCATGGTCGCGTCCTTTTTATGAAATTTTTTCCAATCTGCGGCGGCGTTTTTCACAATCATCAAACGGACTTTCCAAAAAAGTTTGGGCACACAAAAATGCCATTTCAATATCTATGTCATCCGCGCCCAATGTTAAAACATTTATGTCATCATGGAAACGGTCTTCGCGTGCCTGGTCCGGTCTGTCACAACGTGATGCGCGAATATGACGATAACGATTTGCGGCAATTTGTACCCCGGCACCTGTGCCACATACTAATATTCCACGGGTTTCTGGTTCGCCGTCCATTGCGTCTGCAAGTGTCTTTGCAACGTCTGGAAAATCAACAGGTGTATTTAAATCATCCGTCCCAAGATTTACCATGTTATATCCCAATGCACTAAGCATTTCTATTAAGTATAATTTCAGCCCTACCCCACGATGGTCTGCGGCGATAAAAACTTTTTCAATTGTTTTATTCATGTTTTTTGTCCTTGCGTTTTGCCAGTTTACATTCCAGCCCAGTGTTAGAAGTGATGTTTAATGTCTGATATGACAAAGTTCCGGTCATTTTGGCATGGCTGAATACATTTGCAATTTCAACCGTTGCAGGACCATCCAAAGTACCGTGCAAGAATAAGTTATCCGCCAAAACACGACCTTCAACCGTGCCGCCGCGCCCAATAACAACAGTTTCGGCAACAATATCGCCAACAACATGACCATGGATTTGTACACTGTGGTC
This sequence comes from uncultured Alphaproteobacteria bacterium, assembly GCA_905234465.1. GTDB lineage: Bacteria > Pseudomonadota > Alphaproteobacteria > Rs-D84 > Rs-D84 > Enterousia. The sequence goes on from CAJOHU010000001.1 coordinate 15,689, forward strand.
GGTTTTTATGTCACCGGTCAATTTGCACCCCGCACCAATTATGGTCGGCGAAGTTTTTTCGTCTGCGTTTGTAAATGCCAACATTTTCCTTTCCTTTTATTCTTTTACGAAACTTTCTGGGTTAAACGGATTTCCTTTGTATCGTATTTCGTAATGCAGGTGCGGCCCCGTAGAACGCCCCGAAGACCCACCAAGACCAACAACCGTTCCCGGACGCACCCAATCACCGCGTGATACAGTAATTTTGGACAGGTGTGCGTACAGTGTTGTGAACCCAAGTCCATGATCAATTTCAACCGTCGTACCGTATCCCACGCGTTCGCCCGCCGATATAACGCGCCCTGGGGCAACAGCCATTAATTCTGTGCCAATCTTGCCGGCAAAATCTATGCCACGGTGGTGCTTCTGCTCGCCAGTGAACGGGTCTTTGCGTTTGCCATATTTGGATGTGACGCGAACATTTTTAACCGGTGCACCCAATGGCAATAAACGCTTCAGTTTATTCAGACCATTCCACAATGTGATATCATTTGCTAACTTTTGATATTTTTCATCTAATTCTTGGTCGATTTCCAATGGATTAAAAGCCGCACCAACCAGTTGATTGGAATATTTGTTTGCGTTTTTCACCAACGTATCTTCGCCAAGTCCCAATGTTGCCAATGTTCCATTTATATGTTTAATATCTGCGCGCAGTTCCGCGGTTTTATCACCCGCCAATTTTGATACCGCATCAACAATCTTGGTGTCGGCCTCAACAATCTTGGAAACGGTTTCTAGTATTTCAATGTCGCGTTTTTTTATTTCAATATTTTCGGCGCGGGTCAGTTCGTATTCAATCGCCAAATCCGATAATTTCGTGTATTCTGGGGCGTATTCTTCGTCGGTGAACATTTCGGTTATGCGGGTTTTAAGGAAATCCAGTTCGCCCCATGTCTTTAAGCGTTCGTTTATCAAATCTTCTTTTTGTTTGTCGGTAAGTTTTTTATCTTTTAACAATTTGTCGTCAATAACATTTATATTTTTGGTCAATTCGTTGTATTTTCCAAGATAATTCCGTAAATCTATCATATGTGTGGCGTATTTTTCCCGCAGGTGTTCCAGTTGCAGCGTACGGTTCTGTAACATTGGGCGGTGATATACAAACACATATGTTGACCAAGATGCCCATATAACCAAGCCTAGCTTTGCACAGAATTTTGTGAAACGCCAAAAACTGGACTGATTAAAAGTATAAACATTTCCGCGTGGTGTATCCATAACAGTAAATTCCCGTGGTGGAAAAATCCGCACAATTACGCGCCAAATTGCGCGGAAAGGCGATGTTATAAACGCCCACAGTGATGTAAAATATCGTGTTATAAAATTTATCATAACGGGTACAGCATAGTAAAATAATCTTGATTAGTCAAGGATGTCAATTACTGTCGTGTCTTTTGATTAAAGCATAATATTTCTGCGATAGATTTGCCGTGACGCAGTATATCTTCGTTGTTCATAGATATTCCATTGAATATAGTCGTGTTTTTCGCGCGTCCCACGCGTGCAGATAATAATACGCGTTCAGCGGTGTTTTTTGTGCTGAACAATGGCAAAATACGAAAATCGCCGCAATGGCGTGAAATTTCAGACAAAACAGATGCAACCTCTGGCGCATTTACAATAATAGCGAACATACCGTTTGGTTTTACCCGGGCGATACATTTGCGTGTCCATTCAATTAAATCTGCGTTATGGTGCGCATTATGTGTGGCGGGGGTGCCTTTGAAATATGGTGGGTTGGTAATAACAAGGTCAAATGTCCGATTCGTTCGCCATTTGATTATGTCTGTGTTAATGAATTCTGCCGATTGATTATTTAATTCAAAATTATTACGCGCGGCGTCTAACATTTTATCTGATATATCTATGGCGGTCATTTTGATTTCAGAAGTGCGCGCCATAAGGCACAATGCCACCCCCCCAGACCCTGTTCCAACATCCAACACTGTTTTTGGTTTGTCGTCAATAAACGCCGCCAACCATACTGCATCAGATGTCGGATTATAGATTCCACGGTGCATTTTAACTTTGCCGCCCATAATGGTAAAAATGTCTTGTTTTTCAATCACGCCTATATAATAATCCATAAAAAGCAAAAGGCAAGTACATGTTAGATGAATCTTTGGTCGTGACCAGTGCGGTTAGTGCGTTCAATAATGCGGCGGTGGTCGCACCTGCATTTTTATGGAATGCTGTTTTGGCGTTGCCATTATTTGCAGCAATTTATGTTTTTGGGCGGCATGCATTGGATAAATTAGGTCTGCGGTCGTACGTGACGATGGAACGCGCAACATTTTGGACAATTATTATAACAGCACTGTGGGTTATATTGATGGGCGGAAATTATGCTGTGCTGCGTGATGGGGTGTCGTTGTTGCCGTGGCTGACGGCGGCAATTTTGTTTGTATCTTTCATGTTTGTCGGTATAAATACCCGTGTTATAAAATTACCGATATGGTATGGGGCGACAAATGCCAAACCGAAACGCAGATGGATTATAAATATATTATTTTTGATTTTGTTCCTTATACCCGTCGGGCTTAGTGATGTGCTAAATTGGTGGGGACCTATTTTACAGATTGGTGCGGTTTTATGTGGGGTCTTGTTGGGGCGTTGGGGGCGTTGGAATATGGCACCTGTGCCGTGGACGATTGGAATTATGCTGGCAACAACAATCGGTGTTTTGATGCAGCCTGAATTATTCCGATTCGGTCAGTTAGGCAACCTGACTCCGGCGCATTTGATATGGGTGATGATGGTCGGTATATTCGCAGCAATCGCGTTGGCGGCGACGGTTGTGAATCCGCGTGGTCGCATTCATCAAAGTGCATATGTTAAATTAAAATGGCTGACGCGGTTTATAAGCGCCCTGTGCATGATATTATTCTTGCTGACCGAGGCTGTGCCGATTTTCATCGCTTCTGTTGCCGCATTGTTTGTTCAATTTGCAATGTCTGTGTGGCACTCAGATACTGTGCCACAGCATCTTGGATATAATGCGATGGCAATAACTATGATTTTATTCGGTGTTTTGACCGGCACTGTCGCAGTCACATCAATGGGTTTATTGTTGATAGCTGTGCCTGAAAATCGCCACATTGGGATGGGATTCTTGTTATAATTTGTTATATTTATTTAATGTAAATACGGGCGCAGTTATTGTAGTATCTGTCATGCAAGGGTTAATTTAACAAATATATGGTGGCAAAGTTATGACAAATATACATCCAACTGCAATTATTCATGATGGTGCTGTAATAGGCGCAGATTGTAAAATTGGACCGTTCTGTATTGTGGGACCAAATGTTGTCCTTGGTGAACGTGTGGAATTGGTGTCTAATGTAATAATTGAAGGCAAAACATCTATTGGTGATGATTCTATTGTTTATCCGTTTGCGGTACTTGGTGTGATGAGCCAGGATTTAAAATGGCAAGATGAATCTGCGATGACGGGGTTGCGCATCGGTAAACGTTGTCGTATTCGTGAATATGTGACAATTCATTCGGGAACGCCGGCATCGGATGGTACGGTTATTGGTGATGATTGTCAGATAATGGTTAATGCGCATGTCGGTCACGATTGCAAGATAGGCAACAGTGTGGTTATGTCTAACCTGGTCCAGGTTGCCGGCCATGTAGAGATTGAAGATTTCGCAATTTTGTCTGGGGGGGTTATGGTTTTACAGTTTTCACGTATTGGACGAAATGCTTTCATTGGTGGAATGTCGGGCGTTGGTAACGACATTTTGCCGTATGCGATATATGATGGGGCGCGTGCGACATATCGTACAATAAACCGTGTTGGGTTGATGCGTCACGGGTTTACAAATGAAGATATGCATGCGGTTCATTCTGTGTACAATGCTGTCTTTCGTGAGACAGATGGAACCGTTGCAGATCGTTTGGCGCGCGTGCGGCGCGAAGTTAAACATAATAAATACGCCATGGATGCCATAGATTTTATTGAAAACCGTTCAAAACGCGGAATTGGAACATCAAACAATGCCGAATAAGAAAATCAAAATATTTATAATTGCCGGCGAAGTATCGGGTGATGCATTGGCGGCGCGTGTTATGCGTCAGATGCAGAATGTGGAATTTGTCGGTGTTGGTGGTCATGATATGATTGCGTGCGGGTTAAAATCTATATTTCCGATGTCTGATTTATCGGTCATGGGAATTGTTGAGGTTTTGGCGCATGCGCGTACATTAACGCGGCGTATTAAGCAAACGGTTGACGCGATAATCGCGGAAAAACCCGACATGGTTTTGACGGTTGATTCGCCAGGTTTTGCGCGTTCTGTTATAAAAAGATTGCGCACATCGGGTGCGGGACGTGATATGATTGCGGCGGGAATGCGTTTTCATCATATTGTTGCACCCCAGGTTTGGGCATGGCGACCCGGACGTGCCAAGAAATACGCCAAGGTTTTTGATAAACTGTACGCTTTTTTTGATTTTGAAGTACCATATTTTACTAAATACGGTTTAGACACAATTCCCGTGGGGCATCCAATCGCAGAAAATATTATAAATTTGCCACCTGCCCCATGTGTTAAAGATAAGATTATAACCCTGGTTCCCGGCAGTCGTATTAGCGAAGTAAAAAAATTAATGCCCCTGTTCAAACGGGTGGCGGAAACGATAAATTCTTGTGGATATATGGGATATAAATTTGCGATACCTGTTGTGGATACAACCGCGGATTATGTTAAACGCGAAGTTAAGGATTGGGCGGTTAAACCGGAACTGGTTGCCGCGGATGCACGATATGAATTATATCAAAAAACATATGTCGCGGTGGTGGCAAGTGGAACCGTGTCGGCAGAATTGGCGATGTTGCATGTACCGGCGATTGTCGCATATAAGATGAACAGAATCACAACATTGATTGGGCATTTGTTGATAAATGTCCGGTGGGTGTCATTGGTAAATATCTTGTTAAATCGTGCGGTTTATCCTGAATTTCTTGGGTCGGATGCGACATCAGAAAATATTATAAATGAATTTGATTCCATTATTTTGCCGGCAAACCGCGCAAAAATGATTTCTGAATTACATGCGGCGGATAATATGTGGGTGCGCCCAAACGGCGTTGCAAGCCGCATAATTGCCGATGATATATTGAAAAGTTTTAAGTAAATTACCGGATTTTTACATTACGCCATCTGGCAGGTCGTCCGGAATCGTGCAATTATCGTTTTGATTATCAAATGGACATACTTGATTGGTATTCTTGTTCACATTTGATGTGCACCATTTGTCATATGCGGCATCAAAATTGGAATCACTTATAGTCATTGAGTTATCATCGCACGATGCATCATTAGTAGATTCTTCCTGTACAGGTATAGTTGCCAAACATTTGGTTGATATACCGTTTTTGCTTCTGCGACCACCGTTTTCCCAACATAAGCATGCGCCCCATGCGTTTGTGTCTGTATTTAATGCGTAATCCTTTGGACATACATTTTCATAGCCGCTGCTATTACCCCCTATTCCATAATAAGTTTTAAATTCTGTGTATACAGTAGGATAATAGTGTGCCAGGTCTTGCCAGCTTAGCATGCAGAATAAAGGCTGGCCGTTAGAATTTGTCACCCTATAGAAGTCGTGATCGATAAATTGTGCCTCTACAAACTTGCCCTGGACATTGGTGCATTGGGTAATAAGGGTATCTATAATCTGGTTATAAACTTCGGTTGCAACACCGGTCGGGCGCAAACGGCGATTCTTGAATTGATATGTGGTATCGTCCCAATCTATTAAACCTTGGGTATCGCGCATCGCCCAACCGTATGCCAATATGTCATCTTTGTTGCCAATCGGTTTCGTGTATTTATATTGCCCATATGTAGATATCGTTTGTTGTGCAGGTGTCACATCCAAACCACCAAATATTTCTTCAATTTGGTTTGTGCAACTGGATATATCTGCAACACGTTGTGCACATACAGATTTATAACCTGGCAATCTGTTCCCGTTTTCATCGTATTCATACAGCGTGAACCAATCAAGTGCGGTTTTAAGTGCGGATGCGGCACCCGATGTATCAACAACATTCGCATTGAACAGACCACTTGACGGAGAATAGAAATTTTCGTAATTTGTTCCGCCAAATTCATCAAAACAATTTTGGGCAACCGCGCGACACGCCGCCAATGTATCTGTACTTGTTTGTGCGTCAATGTATTGTGCCACAATGTCGTCGCCAAACATGCCATTACAAGAATCAATGTAATTACTGCACATTTGTTTTGTTAGGACGATTTTATCGGGGGTCAATGAAATATCGCTGTCCCCGTCAATCAGTGCCGCCATTGCCGCGGTTATCGCAGTTTCGCGGTCGCTATAGCACGACGATATTAAATCAAAGCACCCGTTTTGAATGGTTTTAACCTTGGATTGTTGCGCATAATATATATCCAGTAAGGCTTTGTCCAAATATTCTGACCAAACCGCGTCGGAAATTTCGCTGCATTTATCTAATGCCGGTTCTGCAAATTTCTTGGTTTTATTTTCAAAATTTTTCAAGAACTTTTGGTTGTTTGGATTCTGAGACAGTTTTTGGTCAACGGCATCCACGCCATAGTCAAACTTTAACAGATTTCCCAATTCGCGGAAATTTGCCACACCTGCGATTGGTGCACCGGTGGAAATATCAATAAATTCGCCATTATCCAAGCATTTATGATAATTTGCGCCACAGACCTGTTCGCTTAGCACCGCAGATTGAACATTGTTTATGCATGTTGTCATATCATCAGAATTATGTTTTTGACGATTCTCAATTCGCGCCAGGTCCAACATCGCGTCACCTTCGCGGATGGCAGATTTTAATTCGCGCTGTTTGTTGGCAAGCGCCGTTTGAACAGTATTACAGTCTTGTTCTATTGCCATCAAGTACGCCGTGACCGCGCGTTGCAGTGATGCGTCATTGCAATCATCCCCAACCACCGAACGACATGATGGATAAACCGCATTATATAAATCAACACCGTTATATGATGCGATTAATTGCGCCGTATCGGTCAGACCGAACATATTCGCGGTATCAAACGATAAATTTATACTGTTTAAGTCGGACATTGTGCCGCCAACAGTTGCATCTTCGCCACGGATAGAATTCATAATTGCGGTCAATAGCGCCTTGGACGCCGACACATCGCGTGTTAACGCGTTTTCGCCGTCAGACGCGGTGTGCATTGCCGTTGCCTGGGCGGCGGTCATGCCCACAACATCCAGATTTTCTGTGAATTCAGATAATTGGGTATTTGTATCAATCAGATTTTTGCGCACTGCAATCAAATCATTTATGCGCGAACTGCAAGAACAACGACGATATTCATCGTTCTTTAATAAACAGAATTGATCCATACATTGGAAGTATGCAGATTTACATTGATTATATGCCGCGCCGGTCTTGGTTTCTGACATAGTGGCGGCGCGCGCGGATACCGCCGTGGGTCTTGATATGGCGGCACGGGTTGCCACAGTTTTGTTGCGCAGGGGGCGGGATGTTGCACCGCGGGTTGTTGTTGGGCGTGATGTGATAATTGGTATTGTCCCTGCCCGTGTCTTGATTGTCGTATTTTGTGTCCTTGTTGGGGCGGCGGCGCGTGCAGAATCAGAATTAGAACGCAATACAGTTGTTGTACGTGATTGTGGCACCGCAGGTGTACGCGCGATTGTAGACAAAGATGTTCCGTCGCGTACCGCAGATACCGCAGACGCGCAAGCGAAAACGCCCAGGAAAGCGCCAAAAATCAGAATTTTCTTCATCTCTGATAAAAGTTTAGCAAAATTTGTAATTCTGGGGCAAGGATAAAATTAGTTTTTATTATGAGATGTTATATTTTCCCCTTGCAAAATGTCTAAGATTGTTTTATGATACGCAGTGCTTTGTGGGCGTTTGGGCATATGGCGGAATTGGTAGACGCGCTAGTTTCAGGTACTAGTGGGGCGACCCTTGGAAGTTCGAGTCTTCTTATGCCCACCATGAAAAACAGTTTTGGGGTTGTAGCTCAGTTGATAGAGCGCTACGTTCGCATCGTAGAGGTCGTGGGTTTGAGTCCCATCAGCTCCACCAAAATTTTATTAGATTTTACGGTTGTTGGGGATATGGCGGAATGGTAGACGCTGAGGACTTAAAATCCTTTGGTTATTGCAACCGTGTGGGTTCAAGTCCCACTATCCCCACCATTAATTTTGCGGATGAGTAGCTCAGTTGGTTAGAGCATCACGTTCACATCGTGGGGGTCGCTGGTTCGAGTCCAGTCTCATCCACCAAAAGATACACCGCACTATAAAAGTACGGTTTTTGTTTGGATTTCTAATAGTTTTAACAGTTCGACAATAATGTCTTTGAAAACGACTAAATTTTACCTATTGTCGAACATCATCTATGCTTATCTTGTCTCAATAGCATCGCACTTTTACATAGCCTGCCATATTCTTCTGTTTCTGCTTTTATACTTTTTCTGTGCCGTTTTATTTCATATTTATTCATTATTTTCTGTGCCATCTCTCTATCTTTGAAATAAAATAAGCCGCTACCTATTGAATACAAATCCGAAGCCTCTTGCCAACCAAGATATCCGAGCTCAATTGAATAACAAAAATCATCAAAGAATATATTAAATTGCCCTTCGGCTGGTTTTGATATATAAAAAACAAATTTCCCATCTTTCATAAAATAAAAACTTCCCCCAATACGATCAACAACATATTTAGATGAAATTACATCAAAAATAATTTGTTCAACATCATTCTTAGAAGCCGGAACAAACTTATACATAACAACACCTCTTGGCTTTTATTGTAAGACAGAAACATTCCGTTGTCAAGCATAACATTAACAAATCTCATCTATCGGTGAAATCATAACCATTTTTTCTTATACACTTTCACCCGCTGCATCAAATTCGCGAACTCTTGTTTGTTTTCTGCTCGATTAATGCAAGCGTACTCCCACCAAAAGTGGTTTTGCTTGGTTTTTTCTCGTTCCATATTGTGTGTTTTTCTGATATAATATCCACGATATGAAAATGTTTAATCGTATATTTTGTTTGCTGTTTGTGATGGCGCCATGTAAATTATGTGCGGATTTTCTTGCTGGGACGGTTGTGCCGTTCAATAACGGTGATTTTTTTATCGTAATCCCAATGCGCGGCAACACGCGGATGCGGCGGTTTTCCAATCAGAATATTGACGTTCCGGGTTACGCAAATCGCGCCAACCCTGCCATCCGGAACATGTTTTTTTCGTGCCGGTGCCGGTGCATTTTACATAACGACGCAACGAACATGTCTGATTTGACATTTTGCCCAAATCTGTGGTGCATTTTACAACCACATTTTGGTTTTTTGCGTCGTTTTTTCCAAGTTCTTTGGAAGATATAACCTGGTACGCATGGGCAGACATACATGTCGCCATAACAATCATAAACACGGTAAAGAATTTTTTCATACTTTCCCCCTTAATGTTCAATCAGATTTTATAAAAAAAACAACAAAATTACAACAGGTTTTTTATCGTGCGGCCTCTGTGGTTGTCCATGGTGTATCATTCATTATTAACCAATAAATTTCTTCATATTCTGTCCCAGGGTTACGGATAATCGGGCGTACAACATAAATATCCACATCGCATGCATAGCGACCGGTTTCTTCTTGGACCTGGGTTAAGTCTTGATAGAATTTTTGTGCGAAATCCATCGCCTGGAGATATGCAGTATCATCATCAGCCAGGCTTGTTGAATCCCCGGACCACATCAGCCATACGCCATAGTTTACGACATCGTCATAGCCTTCTATATCATCAGCGGAAAGCAGTAAATATGGTTTTATTGAAATTCCATTTGTAAAGTCACCCGATTCTGTGGCGGTATAATCATAAAACCCACCGACAAGTTTGACCACAAAACTTAATGCCGTAATATCTGATCCCAAACGGGTTATGCGCCCCGCATTACGCATGGTGGAATGGAACAGCCAATCACGCACACGTCCAGATTTTGATGCCTGGCGCGCAATTCTGGACGCCCTGTCCAATGTTCGTGTTCCGTTGCGGGCGGCTTTGGCGCTTTTGAAAACGTTTTTGGCACCTTTCCACATGCGGGTCATTACGTTACCGGTACGTGCAGTTTTGAACGCCTTTAATTCTTTGGAATATTGTAATACATCCTTTAATGCGTTAAATTCTCGGGTATATTCGGCAACATTTTTATCGGCTTTTGCCATTTGCGCCATTTCTTTTTCCAATTCAGCTATACTTCTTTTATTTTGTAAAACAACATCATCCAATCTTTTTAAATCGCTTGCTTTATCTATGCCCTCGCCGGCTTTGCCAAGTTTCCACATGTTCTGAGATTTTAATTTTCTTGCCTGGTCTAATTGTTTAAGCAATTTTTCATATTTTTTTGAACCTTTGGCGGTGCGGCTGAGTGCCTGTTCCAATTTTTCTATGTTGCGAACAGATTTTGCAACATCGTTTATATTATCAATTTCTTTTGTGTATTTAGCGACCTGTAACGAGTGGCGTATATATTTTTGAACGGCCGGCAATTTTGTCAGTGCTTTTAGTGTTCCGCGCAGTTTTGTTGCGGTTTCTGCCATACGCGCCCCCTTAAGTGCGCCAGATGCCGCGGCATATCCGCCATATGATACAATGGTCAATACAACATCAACGGCGACTTCTGCCACAGAAATCCATCTTAGGTCTCTGGCACCCGCAATATAATAATTGTTTTTATCTTTTTCCATATTGGCGGTGTGGTCGTGTATAACCATGTTGACCATTGACCCGTCTACCTTGGCCATCATGCCCGTTTTCGTTGAACAGTAACCATCCATATTTTTTGGATAAAGGCTGCTGATATTATCAACAATCCATTTTGCCGAAACCGTATTATTTTTCCCGGGACCAACAAAGTTGCGCAGTGCACCCGATTGCGTGACCATAACCCCATACCATGCCGGATCGGTATTTACCCATGTTGCATGTGGGTCGGTGGAACTGACCTCTGGGTTGGGACTATCGGGTGGCAATTCGGTTTTTGTTGCCAACAAAAGACGTTGTTCCAAAACCTTTGGTTGTGTTTCATAGTTTATGGTAATTTCCCGCCCACCGGGAAAAGTGTATTTTATTGGCATAAACAACGTGGCGGTTTCTTCGGAATCAATAATTTCTGGGCATGTCATTACAGAACCCAAAACTTCGGGTGATTGCAAAATATCGTAAACCCAATTACGTATGGTGTCACGATCGTCGTCTTCGGATACCATATATGCGCTTTCTGCCAATGCATTATTAAATTCCGCGGTGACACAAGATGTGTCAACGGTCTTTGGCCGGGAAAGTAAATCAATTGTTGTATTAATATCCCCCGCCGCAAACGCGGTGATAGGAAAAAGTAGAAAAAGAAAATATTTAATTGTCATGATACAAAATCAAGGGGGATTCCGCGACTTTCCATGTGCCATTGCCGTTTTGTTCCAATATGTATATCAGCCAATACTTATGATCTTTTGTGTAACAATACTCCTTGCGGTCAGATGCTGCTAATGCACCGATTGTGTTTTTTATGGAAACGATTTGTGCGGAATCAAATGTCATAATTTGTAATGTTTCCATTGTGTTTACCATGCGTGGATTATTGGCATAAGAGAAGAATCCAACAGGATAAGCATATGAACCGCTTGGAGTAAAATATCCAGCACAGAATTTTTCTTGTATAACGTTTGACAACTGTTGGTTTACCAAACCCGGCGAATCGTCATTATTATAATTAGACCGACAACGCGTAAAACACTTGCGTAGACTTTTGGGTGTGTTGGTTTTGCAACCTAGGTCTGTAAACGGATCCGACATATTGCCATCTCCGTCACCAAGCACACTATAATATGGTACGGTTTCAGAACGACATTGTAACAGTGCGTATGGACCATGGCAATTGTTAGCTGGATCTTGGCCATTGTCGCACTCGCATTTGTTTGGGTCTGCCGTATTATTCATTCCTGTCGGACACGCGCAGCTGTTTGCTGGATCCATATGTGGATCTGGACATGTTTGCGGTGGGGTGCCACCGTCGCAAGTGGGTGGGTTAGATTTACCGTTGTTACATTCGCATTTATTCGGATTTGCAGTATTATTTGTTCCTGTCGGGCACGCGCAATTGTTCGCAGGATCCATAATAGGATCTGGGCAGGTGCTAGGTGATGGCGGTGTGATTTGCGGGGTGCCACAATTATTTGCAGGGTTTTCGCCGTTTACGCATGCGCAACGCGTCGCGTCAGATGGGTCGGGCTTATATATACCCGTACATTCACAATACTGATTCATGTGTGGGTCGGTACATTCGCATTTATCACCACGTTTCACAGAATTACTTATACAATCCCATTTTGCATAGAAAACCTTGTCATCGCGGTCGGTCGGTGAAATAATATATTCTTGGGCGCAATTTGTTAATTTCGCATCCAAACACCAACTAACGAATTCACTGCGTGGGTCGCGTGTGGGAACACACGATACCGTCGCACCACGCCCGGTTAGGTATGTTTTTGGACATCCGGTTGCCGCACCCGCATTCACATATGTAATCTGATGTTCCAATAACGTTTTCATACGTTCATAGTATTCCGATTCGGTTTCAAACATTGGTGTCACATATGAACTTTTATTCTTGTATGGTTCATAACCCACGGTCGTGTTCGCCAAACGGTCGGTAAATGATAAATCGTCCACCGTTTTTGGAAACAGTGTCGCATCAATTCCCGCACCTGGTGTCGTTTCTTTCTGTAATCTTTCCAATTCCGCCGTGCGCGTTTCGGTTTCGGTCGGCGTATATGTCGCGGGTGTTAACCGTAATGTGTTATTTGCCTTGTTGTTCCCGGAATACACAATATTCACCGCGGACACATTGCCGTATGTTTTTTTATAATTTTCAAACGCAGAATCAATATATCCACCGCAAGATGTTGCGTAACTGTGCCCCGGTAATTGCGACAGTTGCACCATTATATTTGGTCGCACATCTGATATGCGTAAATCTGTGCAATTATTTCGTGCCGCGCAATGTGATGCCACCAATGTTTTTACCACTGTATTGCAATCGCCGGTTGTCAAATCGGGACCAGTTGCATAAATCGGTGTTGGTATGCGTTGGTTGTACGGACTGTTCGGGGACCAGAATGGATTAGATGAATATTTATTCACAGATTGAATTTGACCATCTTTGGACATAAATGTTGGCGCGTTTTGCGCCGCGTGGGACGCGACCACACCATACGCGCACAAAACCGCAATTGATACAGAATAAATCCAGTTTGGATGGTTCAATCCCCTGCTCCTTTGTTCCCTATTATAACAAAAACCAACTTATAATCAAAGATAAAATTCCACCAATTATAAAAAAAGGTGCAAAAGGAATAAATTTCTGCTTTTTACGATATGCCCACGCCGCACCAAATATACATGCCAATACTAATGAAATTGCCAATCCAACCGGTCCGCACCACAGACCACCCACCGCAATTAATTTGATGTCCCCCATACCAATTGGGGTGTCGGCGTGCGGGTCACGACGCGTAATTATACGGTCAAAAATCAATCCGATAATCGCCGCCATAATGTATCCAAATGTCATGCCGATTACGCCCGTGCCTATGTCGTGCGGCCACGGAAAGAAAGTCGTAATAATCGCCCCAATTATCATTAATGGAAATAAATACGCGTCCGGAATAATTCGCCGCCGCATGTCCGCCACAGAAATTTTTGTCGCCAAATACAGCCCAAGTATTACCAGCAATATAAATACCGCGTCCATTGTGTATAAAAACATATTTTCCCCCTTGCGTTTCGAATCGGTTTTATGATACACTTATCATATCATATAAAGCAATATAAGGTTTAGAAAAAATGAGCAAATGTTGGGATAATAATATTCTGAAAAAATTAAAGACATTGGTGGGTCGCGGATTGTCAACCGCAGAAATCGGTAAACGCCTTGGAATGTCTAAGAATGCGGTTGTTGGAAAACTGCACCGTATGGGGTGGAATGGCGGCACAACCGAATCGCCACGGACAACCAAGACAGACGCAAAAAAGGCTGTGGCAAAACCGGCGGCAAAAAAGACTGTGTCGGCAAAACCGATTCGCGCGAAAAAAAACGCCGCCACGCCAAAGGTCAAAGATTCTAAGAAAAAGACACCTGTGGCGCCGGCGCCGAAAAAGGTTGGCAAGGCAATCGCAATTAAAACTAAATCGGAAAATGCGCCAAAGGGCGCGTCTGTGCGTGGTATTGCGGCACATCAACGAATCGTTCAACACGCATTGGAAATGGCAAATCTTAAACCGAACCAGTGTCGTTGGCCAATTGGTGACCCTGATTCCGAAGGGTTCCATTTCTGCGGACAACCGGTGTTTGTGGGCAAACCATATTGCTATGAACACTGTCGCCAGGCGTATCAATTCGCACCTGTAAAGAAAAAATAAAACGCCAGGGAAACATGAAAATATGTTGAGAGAGAAAAAATCTTTGCCGAATTTAAAAGTCATGGAATATGACATCGCCGGAAATGTTTTGCGCGCGTGGCGCGATGGTGATGGAAAATTGGTTTTCGTTGTGGATGGCACGATTGATGAATTTAAACCAAATGTCTTGTTGATTATTGATGAATATGGTGACCGCAAATGGGATGATGTATTGGAAAATGATTTTGGTATATCGCCTGATTCTGTTCGCCCCCGCGTTGATAATAAATATCAGAAACTGGATATAGAATATGGCGGATTGGATGTTTATGCAAAACTGATAGATGCATATGAAAACGATACGAATGATTTGGATGCGGCGATTGATGAATTAATTGATTTTCGTGATACTGTTATACGTCGTGCCGCCAAGGCGCGACTTTCCGCGGCAAATGACATTATTGCCGCGGCAAATGATACTATATCGCGCACCGAAGGCACAATCGCTGAACTGCGCAAAAAACACAAAGATTTGCGTGTGCGTTTGGGCGAACAAAAGAATTCTGTTGGGCGCAAACCAACCAAAGAATCTGCGTCCAAGATACTGCGAACCGAATCGCAGATTGATGCAGTTATGGAAAAATTATCGCGTGCAAATAAACGTATAAAAAATGCGCGCCATCGCATTGAAATCGCAACCGAAGATGCAAATGCGGCGCGTGATTTGTTGGCGCGACAACGCGACAACAAAAATAACAAGAACGGCGCGGTTGCGATTGTAAAGCCTAACTTGGTTTTGCCGGTGACGAATCGTGTGCCGGCACTGCAACAAAGTTTCAACGAACCCCAGGAATCAGACATGGCAAAACAAAATAATGAAACAGATAACGAAAAAATGATTGAAAATGATTCAGATGAAGTTGTATCAAAATTTACAACGCCTAAATTTGAATCGCAACCAACGGATGAAAATATGTCAGATGATACAGAAGAAGTAAAACCGCTGTTGGACGAAGATCCTGAGATACTGGATGAAGAAATCGCGTTCAAACCGGTGGAATTTGATGATATAAAACCGCGTGTTGTTGAAGAAGAAAGTACTGCGCGTCCAAAACCTGATTCTGATGCCGGTATGGTGCGTCCGTTGGCATTTTCAAATTCAGATTCAGATGATGACGAATCGCAAGAAGAAAAATATGAAGAAAGATATCAAGAAAGGGAAGAGATAGAAAGATCGGATGATATACCTGTGATTAATGCGATAAAAAGTGTTGATGCACCGGCACCAATGGATACAGATACAACCGGGCAATTCAGTAATTCTCAGTATGACAATATCGCAACCACGCAACCTGTGTCGCCGCGCCCCGCGCCCGTGGGCGGTGGGTATTCGCGACCGCTGTCGCCGATTACGGGAACTGCGGCACCGCGCTCTGTGGACGCTCAGACGCGCAATCGTTCATCGGTGGCTTATTACATGTTATTGATATTGTTGATTGTGTTGTCTGTGTTTACATTGTGGCTGTATCAGAAAAAGAATGGCGGAACTGTTCCATTCCTTAATGCGCCCGCCGATGGCATTATTGAAGAAGCAGAAACAAAACCTGTGGATACACCGATGGTTGATGATACAGATACTGCGCGTGATTTGCCTTTGCCGGAACCGATTGTGGAACCAGAGATTGAACCTGAAATTGAACCTGAACCTGTTGTTGAACCGGAACCTGATGTGCCGGTTGTGATAGACAAACCGATTGAGGTCAGATACCCTAATGATAATATTTTGCAGGCGGCGGCACCGGACGCACGCGTGATAGAATCTGAAGAAGATGTCATTATGCGCAAGACGGCATATGATGTTGCGCGGGAAGATAAACCCATATATGCGCCGACACCACGTGTGACGAATGTGATTGCCCCCGATGTTATTTTTGATGATGACATTATTTCTGTACCTGTTGCGCCGGTAAACTATACGGACGATGTTTATTACGAAGATGAAGACGTGTATTATAATGGCGGATTCCAATATGAACAGAATGTAAATCAATCTGGTGGATTTGTGTCGGAACCGGTGTATCAGCAAACGGAACCCACGGTGCAAAAACACCTTAGCATTCATGATGGTGGTCAATACAGTATTGGTTACACCGAAACAACATATTAAAAAACGCACCGAACGGTGCGTTTCTTTTTATTCTTTTTCAATGACAACCATTGCGGCGGAAAAATTTTCTTGATCTGTGATAGACAGGTGTACACGCGCGGTTATTCCTGCCAATTCTTTCAGTGCCGCCCGTGCGCCACCGGCAATCAAGATTTCTGGGTGACCGGCATCGTCATGAATAACCGATATATCAGAAAATGCGATTTCTTCGCCAAACCCCGTTCCCATGGCTTTCAGACATGCTTCGCGTGCCGCCCAAAAATTTGCCAGGTGTTTTTCGGCGTTTGCATTATCTGCGTCTGCGTATTCTAATTCTTTTTTTGTAAATATCCGTTGCTTTTTAAATGCGGACCAATCCAAGAAGCGTCCTGATTCAACCAAATCTATACCGATGCCAACAATCATATCTGTTTCCTCCCTTGGGTATAAATATATTAATCTGATACGGGAATATAGAAACTTTTTTCCGATTCGTGCAAGCACAAAATTAGAAAAAATAAATTAAGATAAAAAAATTGTTGTATTTTATAATTATTATATTATATAATGGTTTTGAATCAAAGGAGTAAAACATGAAAAAATCAAAACTTTTATTAACAGTGTGTGCGGTTGTGGCGTGTTTGGCGGCTGGTTCTGCGAATGCGGCACCGGGACATGGCGGGCATAATCATATGCCATCTGGTCATGTTGTGACGCATGTTCATAACGCACCGCGTCCGGGGCACCATACGCATCATCATGGTGGACATCATCATAATAATCAGGTTGTACATCATTACCATCATAGTAATAACACAGGCAGTTTTATATTGGCGACAGCGATATTGATATCTGCATTAATATAAAATGAATTTATTAATTAATTATAGAAAACCGCTGTTAGCGGTTTTTTTATGTATTAAAAAATATTTGAGTTTTTTGTAATATTAGTTTAGTATACTTTGCGTCGTCGGGGCGTAGCTCAGCCTGGTAGAGTACTTGCATGGGGTGCAAGGGGTCGCAGGTTCGAATCCTGTCGCCCCGACCATAAAATTAAAAATGACCCCAAGGGGCATTTTTAATTTTATCGCCGCGTAGCGGTAGATGCGAACCGTAGGTGCGAAACCAAGTAGATTTCACAAACAAAGTGCGGTGAAATCGTCACGGGTTGCGCGAAGGCATTTATGCCGAGCGAATACGAAAATACACAATTAGAAAAATCAAAAAAATCGCAGGAACGAGATTTTTACAGATTTTTATTATTGTGTATTGAGGAAATGTCGCCCCGACCACGAAATTCAAACCCGCCACTAAGGGCGGTTTTTATTTTGTATTCCAATATCTTCGCTGAGTTCGAGAATTAAGTTTTTGGGAAGCGCTATTTTTGACCCGTTTTCGAACTTTTTAAGAAAAAAGCTTAGAAGCCTAACCTTTTTCATGAGTTCGAATTTATTGTATTTTTTTATTCTGATACTTTAGAAACACGATTGTAAACTTCCATAAGTTTTTCTCTAGATATTAATGTTTCGTGTTCTTCTTGTGTCATAATAGCAGCAATTTGATATTCTTTTTTGCCCTGATGTGTAGCATCTATTATTTCATTTAATTTGCAATCACCATCTATTTTTGCACGATTAAAATTATATGCACCATTTGCAGGGTCTAAAAGCTGTAATCCATTTGACATTTTTACAGCAATAATTTGATGTCCATTCATATGCTGTTTACCAATATCAGGAGTGTAAACGCTAACAACAACATAAACATCTTTGATACCTGCTTCTTTTGCATACTTTGCAAATAAATTAGCACGACCAGAACATCCAACTACATAAGATGGTATTTTATACTTATCTATTTCATCAGCAGAAAAAGAAAACATATTTTGATTTGGTTTTATTTGATGTTTTGCATCTCGCAACCACAAATTACGGTAGAAAAATTCGTCATCGCTATTTTCTTTTATTTTCATTTGCTTGTAATTTTCTGGTATAACATCAGCAGAAATAAAGAAATCATCTACTCGTTTTTAAACAGTATCTAATCTTTCAACAATTTGTTGGTCAGTTAAGTTTTGTTGGTGTCTGTTTGAAGATATAAGAAAATATCCAACTATTCCCAAAATTACAATTATTGCGATTATTATGACTTTTTTCATTTTTTATCCTTGTTTCTTATGGATATATTTTATCACTTCTTCAACATCTTGTCCAATCTTGATAATATCGGCTCGAGAATTGCTAATTAAGCACGACCAGAATTAAATAAAAGACCACGTAAAGTGGTCTTTTATTTAATTCCAAGGGGCGACAGGATGCGCCAGAATGGCAACGGCACAATAAGTGCCGTTGGAAAACGAAGTTTTCGTGGGCGGACCACAGACATGCATGAGCGAATACGCAGATGAACAATTAGAAAAATCAAAAAAATCGCAGGAACGAGATTTTTGCAGATTTTTATTATTGTGTATTGAGGAAATGTCGCCCCGATCATTGACCCATTGGGTCATTTTAAATTTAACACTTAATCTTTCTTAAAAGCGTTTTTAATTTTTTGTATTGCATCGGTGTTTATGGCGGTGTTACCAATTACGCCGACGGCGGTACCACCAATTGCGACACCTGTACCAATTTTTTTGTTTTGCTCAGATTCTTGTTTTTGTTCTGCCCATGCGATTGCGTCTTCGCTGGTGCTGTACATTAATGCACGTGATACAGATACATTATCGCTGCTTTGGCGTTCCGCAGGGTTATATGAATATAAATCATAATCGGCGCGGTCATAAATTGTTTCAGATTCAATGCCGGGTTTTAACCCCAATGCCGCTTTGGTTTTTTTCAATTCGCCCGCCATATTTTTATATTCTTTGGCATATTCTGATATTTCATCGCCACCCGGCAAATAAATGGTTTCGGTGCCAACATTAAATACTTGGCCGTCACCATATTCGCATTTCATTGTGTCAATCCATTCCCGCATATCAGATTCAGCTTTGGCATCTGCCGACTGTTCTGCCATCGCGGTTGCGACCATTCGCGCACCATACCCCGTTGCCGCAGATGCCCCAGCATTAACCAAGCGATTACCCAAAGAATTTTGTTTTTCGCGCGCATCGGCAAGTTTCTGTTGCGCGTCGGTAAGTTTTTGTTGTGCCGCGTCGATATCTGCTGCTGTGGGTTGTGGTTGTACAACAGGTTCTGGGGTCGTTTCTTTTTGTGTCGCCTCTTCTCTTTCTTTCTGTGTGGCATTGCTGTCACTGTGGATATATTCGGATTTTGATTCCTGGCTTGCTTTTTGACTGACCATTAAGATCTGACTTTCGTCTGTTTGTCCCCATACCGGCATGTTTTCTATGTTGTCGCATATATTCTGGTTCAAATAAATATAGGTCGTGTTTCCCACGGTTTCATTGTTGTGCGCGCAGGTTTGTACCTCTTCATAACAAAAACTTTCTATCGCGTCGGAACCAATTGCCTTATTACGATATAAGAAACCCAGAATATGCGTTTTGTCTGTGTTCATAATTTGTTTAGTTTTTGATGCATCGTTGAATGGACGGCTGTCCCCAGGAACACCCGTTAATGATCCGCGACACCATTCAATGTCACTTATATCAAGTGCGGTCCATGTGCCCTCTTTTGTGGTTTGATCAACCTGGCATCTGTAGAGTCTGTTATCAATACCCAATACATAGGTGCCAGTGCCACAATCTTTATCGCTGGAAAAACCGCCGCAATAAAGCCATTTATGATCCGGATTTTCAAGTACACCGGTTTTTGAGGAATATGTATCTTGTGGTATGCAATTAAGATTATCTATCTCATAGGTAATGTTAACAGAAGTATCTTTGTCGCACCAAGCAACCATGTGCGTTGGAAAATTGTCACTAAAATTAGTAAAAGGATAATGTATTGTCATATCACATGTGTCATCATTCTCCAATATTCCTATCTGTCTTTGCCGCTGTGCTTGGGTACATGTATCAAGCAAATTATGATCTATCAAATATACTTGACCCCTTGCGGGTCTTGCTACCTTGGTCAGTTGTGTACAGTTGGTTATTTTTTCTGATACATCATTGGTAAACCAGCAAAAAGGACTGTCTTTGCTTTCGCAATGCATTGAAAATTGCGACTGTACTGAGTCAGCAAAAACGGGCACCGACAATAATATTAAATAGGCGGCAAATAAAAACTTTCTCATCTCTCTAATCTAAAACCCTTTGCCCTATTCTATCAAATTTCAATTTTTGATACAAGAGAAAAATTGGGCGAGTGGTTATCCGCCTTCGCCGCTAACCACTATCACTAACACCGATTCCTACATCTCGTTTGGGACCTTTAACCCCATTAAATCTAGTGTCTTGGTTAATACATCAACCGCAATCTTTACCAGCCCCAATCGCGCATTGCGAATTTCCGCCGGTACATCTTCGCGTAATATCGGACAATTATGATAGAATGTGTTCACCATTTGGCATAAATCGTATGCATAGTTTGCAACCAAATCAGTCGCGCGTTCGTTAAATGCCGACTGAATCGTCCGGTCAAAATCTAACAGTTCCATAATCAGATTACGTTCGTCTGAACACATTTCCGTGATAGCCGTCGCCGAAAAATCGCCCGCACGCCGCAAAACAGAATTTAATCGCACTGCTGTATATAATATATATGGACCGGTGCGACCTTCAAATGATGTGATTTGCGCCGGGTCAAATATATAATCCGATTTTACATCGTGCAACAAATCATTAAACTTTACCGCCGCCAACGCAATCGTTTGTATTGTGTCATCGTCTAATTTTTTATCAAATTCTTGCACCCGCGCCCGCACAGCATCATTCGCAATGTCAAATATGTCGTCCAATCCCGCCGCATTGCCATCACGCGTCTTAAACGGTTTGCCGTCCGCGCCATTTATCGTGCCGTACCCAATGTGTTCAAATTTATCATACGGGTATATGCCCGACATGTCCGCCACACGGAACAGTTGTTCAAAATGCAGGCTTTGACGCAAATCTGTGAAATAAATAATCTTGTCTGGGTTATCGGTTTTTTTGCGACAATAAACAGCCGCCAAATCAGTGGAATCATAAGTGTCCGCCCCGCGAGAATCGCGCCACATGTACGGTGGCATGGGCTTGTTATCTGTGTCGCGTTTAACATTGATTATCTCTGCCCCATCATTTTCATAAATCATATTCTTTTCACGTAAGATTTTTTCCACAGAACCAAGATATTTTGCCGCGTTCCTTTCGCCTAAATCATAGTCAAATGGTAATATGTTTAACCGGCTTACCGTTTTGTTCATGGTGCGTAAAGATATTGCCAAAAACTTTTCATACAGTGCGAAATACCCCGGGTGACCCGATTGAAACTTTGCCTTGATTTCTTGGGCGTGTGATTGGAATTCTGGGTTTTCTTTGGCAAACGCAGATGCCGCCGGATAATAAGTATTTAATTCTTGTTCGTCTATTTCAAAATCAACAGGTGTATTCGGATTAAAATCATCCCGAAAATACGGTAATTCTGGGTGCAGGCGTTCAATCCACGCAATAACCAATCCCATGGGCTTTCCCCAATCGCCAATATGGTTCCACGAAAATGTCTTGTGCCCCAAAGATTTCGCAATACGATTAAAAGTATCCCCAACAATAGATGTTCGCAAATGACCGATGTGTAAAGATTTTGCAACATTGTATGCGCCATAGTCCATGTCAATGATTATCGGTTTTTCCGCCGGTGTAATTTGTGCGGCGGTTTGTGCCGCATGCCACAAAAAATCATCTTTGATTGTCAAATTAATAAACCCAGGTCCCGCAACAGATGCAGATTTTACAAAATCCAGTTCATGAATTTTTGGCAATATCTCGCCCGCCAATTCTCGTGGATTTTTGCCCGCAGATTTCGCCATCACCATCGCGGCATTCGTAGAAAAATCCCCGAATTCACGGTTGCGCGGTGTTTCCAATTTTGCGGCAAACCCAAGTTTTTCGTTTATTTTCTCAGACACATATTTGTATAGGTTCATCTTTGTCCCCGTAATTAAATGTTGTTATATTGGTAATACCACGCGTACACGCAGACCGCCAAGTTCGCTGTCTTCCAAGAATATCTGACCACCGTGATTTTCAATCGCCGTCTTGGCAATAGATAGACCCAACCCCGTTCCGCCTGTGTCCGCACCGCGCGCATCATCCAATCGTACAAATGGACGCATCGCATCCGCTTTTTTATTATCTGGGATACCGGGACCGTCATCTTCAATAATGACCGTCGTTTCGTTTTTGCCGTCAATTTCTGTAATCTTTATCGTTTTGTTCGCGTACCGCGCGGCATTTTCAATTATATTCCCAAACGCACGTGCCAATGCCATCGGGCGCGCATAAAACTGAACCGGGGTATTTGGAAATTCGGTGATAATTTTTTTCTTTGGTGCCGCATCACGCGCAATGCGTATCAACATAGGTGGTAATTCCGTGGATTGTTCTATTTCCGGCATTTCGCCACGCGCAAATGCCAAATATCCGCTTATCATTGCACTCATCCGATCAATGTCGGCAAGCAGAGTTTCTTTGTCTGCCCCATCTGTTTCAATCGCCAAACGCATCCGCGCCAATGGCGATTTCAAATCGTGACTGACTGCGTTCAGCATATCCGTGCGCGTGCGGTTATACCGGTCAAGTCTTTCTTTCATCGTTATCATCGCGGTTGCAGCCTCGCGGATTTCGCGCGAACCAGTTGGTTGAAACCCCGGCGCATCCAGCCCACGCCCGAAACGATTTGCCGCATGTGCAATACGACGAATACTGCGATTGTGCATAACCATAAATGGCGCAATTAAAATTGATACAATTAAAATCGCACCAATAAGCCATATTATAAATACCTCTGTACTGGTGGAATATATGCGATATAAACTTGTTCCAAAGGTCGCAATTTGTGTGCCGTCTTTGGTTGGAATGTCAACATATATCAGCCGTGGTGCGCGGTCTATATAAATCTTTGCTGGGCGTTCAACGCGCGCAGATAATTCTTTCGCCAACATGCCCGCTTCGCGCGATTTGTTATCGTTATGAGGCGGACGGTTCAATTTGTCGTGAATAGAAAAGTTTATGCCGATGTCCGTTGCTAATTTTTTGGCGATTTCTTCATTCCCAGAATCTATATTCCGCATCACTGTCGCAATTTCCCCAGCCAGTGTGCGCGCCAATGTCGCATGAACCCTCGCCCAGTGATTTCCAAAAAATACATTCGCAATAATAACCTGGGCCACAACCAGTGGAACCAGTATCAATAATATTGTGCGCCAGAAAAAACCGCGTGGAATTAATCTCATGATATATCCGCCTTGGTGTTGCTGCAGTCTTGATTTGAACAGACTATTTTGTAGCCACGACTGCGTATGGTTACGATGTCTACATTTGATAATACACTATTTAATTTATTGCGCAAGCGTTTTACAACCATTGCCGGCGCAGATACGATATTTCCAACCGGACATGTCAAATTAGTTAATAATTTCTTTTCTTCGCCGGATAGCGCAAGAACATTAATTTGACCATCATTGTCGCGCACAAAAAATTCTTGGTCAGATAAAATCAGCCCATCCGGCATTTTCGGCGTATTAATATCGGGTGCGTGCCGCATGATATTGTTAAGTCGCAATACCAATTCACGCAACTGAAAAGGCTTTGCAATATAATCATCTGCGCCGCCAACCAGACCGTCAATCGCGTTTTCTGCGCCACCCATCGCCGTCAGCATGATAACAGGTGTTTTATCACCCGCAGCGCGCAATTCTTTAAGAAACGTCAATCCGTCTGTCCCTGACATCATTCTGTCAAGAATTATGCCGTCCACAGATATGCGTTTTAATATTTCGCGCGCATCTTCGGCAGAACGCGCATTCAGAACATAAAAATTATTTGCACGCAACCCCCGCGCCAATGTCGTGCGCAATATATCATCATCATCAATAACAAGAACTGTCTTATTCATATATGTGGGTCCTTGCGTTGTATTTTAAGGCATTTTTACCCCGATTTCAAGCCCCACATGTGTAAAATGTGGACTTAGCGCGTTAACGGTTCAACCGCGTATTCGCCGGGTTGAATCGTCTGAATCAAGTTATTGTTTTCATCAACCGCCGCACGAAACTGCATGCCGCCTGTTGTAAATTCTGTCTTAAACAAAGCATAACCCGTTCCGCCACCAGACGTCGGACCTTGGGTACCAAGTGAATAATAACCACCCAAAATACCATAGTCTAAATCAATATAGTCCAAATTTACCAATAAAGACACATTACTAAGCCCGTCACTGGTCATATTACATGTGAATTCGCGATTGGACAGTGTTGCCGAAGAATTATTCGGAATAACAATATCCATAACAGTTGGCTCGCAAACCCGACCTATTCCGTTGACCAACAATTCATATGTCATGTTCACGGTTGCACGCGAAAGCCCTGTTGAAACATTTACCTGGGAAATTGTGGCCTTTGGTATCTTGACCAATGCGTTCGCAATACCCGAACGAACCGGAAAAGATATCCCAGATTGCAAACAATCGCGCGAAAATGGGTCTGCTTCACAGATATAAAGCCGTGAATGCGCATTCATCATAAATATGTTAACAAGACTGTTAAACAGAAATGTTCTTGTGATTTTGTCGTTTAACCGTGTGCATCCAAAATTACGACATACAATCATGGGACGTTCCGCAAACATTACACCCGGATGTGCCGCAGATTCTGCATTGCGTGCATCTATTATGTTTTGATCGTAATTCAGACTGTCTGCGCGTTGCATAAATTCACTTTCGGGGACAAAATTGGGGTCGTCTGGATACGCATAATATGATTGAACAGGCGTTTCTGTGTATATTGTTTGAAAATTTTCTTGTATATATTCGGTTGCGCCAAACGCACCCGTCACAAAAAACATCCCAAAAATCGCCGCGAAAGTAGAGTTTTTCATTTTATTTGCCCTTCCCTTATATATTTATGATGCTATTTTATCTTATTATGCCCATTCGTGTCAAAGCAAAAATTTTTATTGAAAATCTATATTCGTTTGTACTATAAATTCTGTGTGCATATAAATAAACAATGGAAAGGTGTATTATATGGTTGATATTATTATATCTGGCGAAGTCGGAAAATTGCATGCGGTGTATCACAAATCTTTGACGCCTGCGGCGCCTTTGGCGGTGGTATTGTCGGGCAATCCGCGGCAAAAACATCATATGAACGATAGGATATCTTATGCGATGTTCCGGGCGTTTATGGATATTGGATTTTCGGTGGTGCGTTTTGATTACCGTGGCGTTGGCGATTCCGAAGGCGGACTTGGAACAACGGCAGATAATATGTTAGATATTGCCACAGTTATAGATTGGATACAAAATCATAATGAAGACAGTGATAAATTGTGGTTGGCAGGACATCAGTTGGGCGCATGGTATGTTTTACAAACATTGATGCGGCGTCCCGAGGTTTCGGGCTTTGCACTGGTTTCGCCCGATGCGTCCGTGTCGGACTTTGCATTTTTATCGCCACGACCAAATCGTGGACTGTTGCTTCAGGGTGCAGAAGAATCTGAAGATGCGCGGGCGTTTTCAACACATATTACCCAGGTGCTTAAGAAACAGGCACAGATTGATTTGGAAACTATTCGCATCAAGGGTGCAAATGAAACCTATGGCGCGCCCGCAGATTTACGACAATTATATAATGACCTTAAGGCGTATGTTGGACGCGAAAACGCTGATACTAAATTACTGTAATATTGGATAATGCATGGAAAGTACAAACAGATTTCTTGATCCGAATATCCCAGACGAAATGGCGGCAACGATTCGCCCGAAAACTTTATCAGATTTTATCGGACATGATGGATTGAAACAGAATTTATCTGTGTTTATATCTGGGGCGCGGTCGCGTGGCGAACCGATGGATCATGTTTTGCTGTATGGACCGCCGGGATTGGGCAAGACGACATTGGCGCACATTATTGCAAATGAATTGGGCGCAAATTTTCGGGCAACATCTGCGCCTATGTTGACCAAGCAAGGCGATTTGGCGGCGATATTGACTGCATTGGAACCGATGGATGTTCTGTTCATAGATGAAATTCATCGTTTGCCAACCGCCATAGAAGAAGTGTTGTATTCTGCAATGGAAGATTTTAAGTTAGATATAATGTTGGGCGAAGGTCCGTCGGCAAAAAGTGTGCGAATTGATTTGCCGCCATTTACATTGGTTGGGGCGACTACTCGTACCGGTTTGTTGTCTAATCCTTTGCGGGACAGATTCGGAATTGATTTAAGGCTTAGTTTTTATCCACCCGAAGATTTGGCAAAAATAATACGGCGCAGTGCGGGAATCATTGGTACGGAAATTGATGCGGGGGGCGCGGTGGCGTTGGCAAAAAGTTCGCGTGGAACCCCGCGTATCGCGAATCGTTTGTTGAAGCGTGCGCGTGATTTTGCCGCGGCAATGGGTACCGGTATAATCACGCCTGATGTGATAAAGACCACATTGGCACAGTTGCATATTGATGAATGTGGTCTTGACCAAATTGATCGCGAATATCTGAATGCGATAATCATGCATTATGCGGGTGGACCGGTTGGAATTGATAATTTGGCGGCGGCACTATCTGAACCGGCAGATACAATAGAAGATGTAATAGAACCGTATTTGATGCAACTGGGGCTTATTCAGCGAACCCCCCGTGGGCGAATTGTGACGGATGCGGGGTATCGCCATGTGGGGTTGGAGAAGTAATCATGAAAAAACATACATTTAATTTTTCGGTTGCCTATGCCGACACCGATGCGGGTGGGATAATGTATCATGGGCGATATATTGAAATTGCAGAACGTGCGCGTATGAATTGGTTGGGGCATAATGCACGACCCGTCGCAGGTGATATCGGTTTGGTTATTCGCGATTTAAGTATCCGCTATATAAAGCCTTTATTTTTGGCGGATGAATTCATTGTAGAAACGGTTGTGACGGCGGTTGGTGCGGCGTCTGTGTCGGTTGAACAAAAATTCGTGAAAAACGGTGAAATATGTGCTATACTTACCGGGACGGCGGCGTATTTGAATGCGACGGGACGTCCAACACGGATGCCAGATATTCTGGTTTCTGCGCTTAGGAATTAAAGGAAAAAAGGAATAGAAATGAATGCATTTTCGTTTTGGAAGTTGTTTACAGGCGATATTGTGACGGCGGTTGCGTCCATTGTCTTGGTGGTGTTCAGTGTGATGTCTTGGGCGGTGATTGTGGAAAAGATACGCCTGTTTCATGGAATTAAACATAAAAAACCAAGTGGAACCCCAGACGAAGCGATTCGACCATTTGATAAAAATTTGTGGTTTTTGGCGATGGTGGCGTATGTTTCGCCGTTTATTGGTCTGTTTGGTACGGTTTGGGGGGTGATGGATTCTTTTGCGGCGATTGGTGCGAATCAATCGGTCAGCATTGGTGTTGTTGCACCCGGTTTGGCGATTGCGTTGGGAACGACGGCGTTGGGGTTAATAGTTGCGATACCTGCGGCGATTGCACACCAAGTGTTTTCTAAACGCACGGATGAATTATATGATAATCTTGGGGGAAAATAACATGACACGTGTGCGTCGCAGAATTTCAGATGTGACATTATCATTGACGCCAATGATAGATGTTATGACGGTATTGTTGGCGGTGTTCATGGTGACTACGCCAATGATGACGAACGGCATAGATTTAGACTTGCCGAATGCGGGCACTACTGTTTTGACGGGGACCGACCATGCCATGCAAATAAGTGTGGATTCGGCGGGGCGTTATTTTATTGGTACGGATAATTTGCCGTTGGATGCGGTGATTAAGCGCGCGGTTGCGATGCGGGGCGAGAATTCTAAATTGGCGATTGTTATAAATGGTGACCGGCGTGCAGATTATGGTGCGGTTATGGCGGTTATGGGAAAATTAAAGTCTGCGGGTTTTGAACGCGTTGGGTTGCGGACGAAATTGGATAAATAAGAATGGCAAAGATAGACCATTTCTTTTCAGAAAATATTGGAATTTCCGTTTTGGGACATTTGGTATTGTTGGCGGCGGTGGTGCTGTTGGCGGATGTCGTTTTTGTTGGGTTTAACCGGTTTGTCGCGCCCGACAGGATTCAGATTACAATGATAGATTTGGATAATGTGCGTGTGTCTGGGGATGAAACGGTGCTTTATAATACAAATACAGACAATAACAAAAAAGACGATTTGAAAAAGCCGGATAACAAGAAAATACAGGAACAAAATGCCGCGCCGAAACAGAGTGAAGAAATGAAATCTACCACCCTTGTCCCGGATACAGAAAAAAAACAAGATAAAAATAAAAAGAGTGACAGTCCGGCACCCGATGAAACAGTTGCCCCGAAAACCAGTACGATTGTGCGGGTGAATCGGAATGTTGTATCGTTGGACAGGACGCTTACTGTATCGGTGGTTGATGCGTTGCGTGTGGCGATGACGCGTTGTTGGACGATTGATACGGCGCATCCTGGAATTGATGGAATTCGGGCGGTTGCGCATTTGACAATGCGGCAAAATGGAACGGTATCTGATGTTTGGTTTGAATCGGCGACGCGTGCGGAAACCGATGCGGCGTTTGCCTATGTTTTGGAAACGGTTCGTTCCGCGATAAATGTGTGCCAGCCTTTACGTATGTTGCCGATTGCGGAATATGACAAATGGAAAAAGATTCAGTTAACATTTTATCCCACCACCGGCGCAGTAATGTGAGAGAGTGGTTAGTGGATAGTGTTAGTGGTTAGTAAAACGGTGGCGTTCGCCACCGTTTTACGTCACACCGCCTAAGGGCGGTGCCCAGTCTGAGCGTAGCGAAGACCTGCTCCGCAGGAGATTTTTCATCGCGGTGCGATGAAAATCTTTGGTGTCTGCGACGCAAGTTCACAGCGTTGCTGTGAACTGGGTCCCGGCCTTCGCCGGGATGACTGGTGTCTGGAATATTAGCCCCTAACCACTAACACTAGCCACTATCACAGCCCCTATCCCCCCGGCGGTTCCGCCGTACCCCTTCCCACAGGTAAGGGGAATTAAAAACGGTTGCCTTTTGCAACCGTTTACTAACCACTTACACTAACCACTAATTACTAATTTTGCCGTGGCAGTTGGAATATAAGCCGGATTCTGTTCCGCCCAAATCCCGTGTCGTTCCGGCGCGTGCGACACCAAACATTGGGTGGCAAGCATAATTAATCTGCAAATGGCGTTGCCGCCAAGTGTCAAGCCCTTT
The DNA here is from genome assembly GCA_905234465.1 of uncultured Alphaproteobacteria bacterium. Lineage (GTDB taxonomy): Bacteria > Pseudomonadota > Alphaproteobacteria > Rs-D84 > Rs-D84 > Enterousia. The sequence continues at coordinate 45,657 of CAJOHU010000001.1, forward strand.
ACCCGTTTCCGATTCGGAACAAATCATTGGAAACCTATTTAAGGTTGCTGCGCACAGAGATTGCCCGTTTCACTCAAACACGCGTGGTGTTTGCTTCGTCACTGTTGCTCTAATCGTCAGATTGCTCTGCCCGGTAATTAGCCGGTGTGCTGTTCCGGTGCAGTCCGGACTTTCCTCCGCCATGGTGATGACGGCTATGCTTTTTCCAACTGCCGCGGGACAGGTTAGAATAAGGTGGCAATAAAATCAACAAAATTTTTATATAAATTTTTTATATTTTTGTCTTGCACGGGTGTGGATAAATTGCTAACGTTTTTATCAAAGGGGAAGGAAGAAAACAGAAAAATGTCCATATTTCGCAGGTTTTTTGGCGTTTTAACAATCGCATTTTGTTGCGTGTTTGCCGTACATTCCGCATGGGCAAATTTTTACATCACCACAACAACCACAGGCTATTATCAACATGCTCCTACTGTATGCATAAAAGCCAAGGGTTCGTTTTTTGTTGATTGGGGTGACGGGGGAACTGATTCCTGTCATAATTCAATAGTAAAAAGTTGCTGTAAAACTCATACTTATTCAGATAATAGCATATCCCACACTGTAGAGATAAGTGGGCAACCAACAGAGTATGCTGACTATACCAATGCCACTTTTGATGCTCAGCCAACAATAGCATTTTGCAATTGGGGCAATCCTTATCTTTTCCATTGTGCGGCGCCCTGGGTGGCGGGCATATCTGGGTCTATTGGTGAAATTTTTCCGACACTTGGTAATGGAAATAACCCAGGGCAACAACCATCGTTTAGCCATACATTTGGCAGTATGCCCAATTTAACCGGCACTATACCCGCTAATTTATTTAATGGGGTTCATGGAACGCCTGTGCGGTGGATGTTTAGCAATTTGTTTTTTGCCGATACGGGTTTGACCGGCAGTATACCGTCAAATTTATTCAGTGGTATTACGGGTACGGCTGTCGGGGCATTTGCACATGCGTTTGGGAGAACCACCCATTTGAATTGCCATGTCCCGGCGGGTTTGTTTCATAATATAGTGGGCAATGTTCCTCAGAGTATGTTTTATGAGACTTTTGCGGGTAGTCCGGAAAATGGACCGGATGATGGTTTTTGTACAGAAAGTGGCACATATGGTTGGATAGCGCCCGATGCGTTTTCTATATCTCGCTTGTATGGCACGCCTTTTTCTAATTATCAAATGTATCGGATGTTTTATAAGTCTGGTCTGGCACAAAGTTGTCCAAGTGGTTATACCCAATGGGTGACGGGGTTTGAAGACGATTGGGATGGTCGCAAGGCGTGTGTCCCGTCAAGTATGACACTTACGACCAACTGCGGGGAAGGAACCGGTAACGGCACAAGTATGAATGTTTCATATAATGATAATGTAATTGTGGGATCCCCTTCGTCTTGGGGTTGTACTGCACCGGCGGGCGAAACATTCAGTCATTGGGCGGTGTCAAACAGTACAGACACATATAACGCAGGTCAGCAGTTTAATTGGCACTATGTACAAAACAAGGTGTTTACAGCCGTATGGGAAGGACATTATTATAATTTCGCGTTAAATCATAAAGACGGATCAAACAATGTGAATACGGTTTATGAAAAATACAATACCGGTTGGGCGACCAGTGCAAATGCGTCTTCATGGAATTGGAATATGATTCTTCCACAAGATACTGTGCGCGATGGATACACTTTGCGTGGTTATTATGATTATGATTTTGGGGATGTAAGCAGCAATGATACTGTAAGTGAAACAGAAGCGTATTATCATATGAAAATTAAGTATGATAGTAGCAGCAGTGGGTGGAAACTGCCTGCGCCAACTCAGGCGCCGGGTGCCACATGGTATGCGGCATGGGCGCGTAATTGTGCACCGGTTGCGCCCGCAACATGCAGTTTACAAATTGCTCCGCACACTGGTTCTGTGACGTACGTCACCACGTGTCCGGAAGGATATAATAAAGTCAATGGTACTTCATACAACCCGAGTTGTACGCCGGTGGGTGTGACAATTACTTTAAATAATAATGATGCCACATCGGCGGGAACGACCAGTTTGACAACAGCGTACGGTGTCGGGGTTTATCTTGATGGTACTTTGATGACCACAAGTGGTCCTTCAATTACCAAACCGCAAAAGCAATTTACCGTCACTTATTATGCCCAGGGCGGAACGATGACCGGTGGCAATTCAAGTATCACGCAAACCGCAACATCCACATTTGATGGGTATTATTATGCCGAGAACAATAATGCACCTGTCCAGGTCATTGATGATGATGGATATATAACAACCAATGGTGATACGATTGGTAAAGAGTATACCACCAATGCAACATGGACGGCGCAATGGTCGGGGGGGGCGGTCACTTTGCCGAATGCCCAACGTCCGGGGTGGACGCTGGTGGGGTGGAAAACATCGGGAAATTGTGGTGGGTCATTGGCAGGTACCCCGGGGCAGCACTATACCCCGGATGGAAATATAATGTTGTACGCATGTTGGACAAATGTGCCATATTATATAATCACATTGGCCGATGGGTCTTATAATGATATTATACAAAACGGCATGATTACCGGGACAAATGGTGGCTGTACCAGGGCCGGGTTGCAATATGGTCAAGGTTGGCTGAATATATGCGATGCCCCATTGCGTGGTGCGCTGTCGCTAAGCCAGATTCCAAAACGACCAAACCATGTGTTTAATGGATACTGGGCGGAATTGGCGGGTGGCGCGTCGGGCGTAGATAGCCAGGTCGTTACCAAAGACGGCGAATTTTGGGAAACAAGCGAGGTTTTAAATGGATTTGTGTCCGATTCAACGATTACCGCATATTGGCAACCAAAATATCTTATAACGCTTAATCCCAATGGCGGCAGTGGTGGTGACACATCTATATATGAAGGATATGGGGTTGGTTGGTCAAAAACACAAAATGGTGATTATACTGATACTATAACAGTTACTAAACCACAAAGAACGGGCTATACATTTAGTGGATATTATGATGATCCGAATTTTGGTATAAAATACATTCCTCGCAGTGGTGTGGTATCATTAAGTCCTGCAACATTTTCAACACCAAAGACACTGTATGCACATTGGTCCCCGCGGAGATATACCATCACATTAAATGATAATGGTGGCAGTGGCGGTCAGGTCGGTGACGCGTCGTCACACTGTACCACAGCCGACTTGGTGTACGGTACCCGTTGGGAAAATGGATGCGATTCGGGCGGTGCTGTATATGACCGCGGTGCCAGTGGCAGTGGCGAGGGTGACAAAACAGAAACGGGCGAATCGGGTGAAGGCGGGTCTGGCGAAAAAGCCGCATCAAGTTCTTCAAATACCGGGTCCAGCAGTTTAAGTTTGTATCCTCCTCTGCCTACAAGAGATGGTTATATTTTCAATGGGTATTGGAATACGTCCGCATCTTCTGGTGGAACCATGATTGTTACTCCACAGGGGGCTTTCCGCGAGGTAGATGCTGCCTTGACCTTTACATCCCAGGATGCGACTATATATGCGCGTTGGGAATCGGGAACACCAAGTAATACGATATATACGATAACATTAGACCCCAATAACAATGGGGCGGATGGAAATCGTCCACCAAAGATATACCAAAAGGGAACTTCTTTCTGGGCGGATTCAAGCGCAACTGACTACCCGATTACTGGTTCTGTATTTGACCCGATTGCCGACGGTGGTGCGGGTATAACTCGCCCAACCCCACCAAGCGGTAAAGCGTTCAGTGGATACTGGGATGACAGAATGACGGAACGGTTTACCGATGCAGATGGAAATATAGTGGCAACTGCTTATTTCACAGGCGCTGCAACGGTTAATGCCCACTGGGGGGATGCCGCCACGACAACGGTTACATTGGATGCGAATAATGGTACCCCATGTGCAACAAGAACGGTGACCGCCACCCAGGGGCACGATATGCCGACATTGACGTGTGGTCCAACACCGCCCCCCGGGTATGACTTTACCGGGTATTATAAGACAGAATATGGGGGGTGGCAGTATTATGATGAACAACCGGCGTCGGTGCATGTTTGGGATCAAACAACATCAACCGCAACAATTTATGCAGGATATGAGCCGGCGGTTCGTGATGTGTCGTATCTGTGCAACAGCGGTGGGATTGGTTCGGCTAATATGGTGGATCAGGCGACGTATGGTTCCGAATATACTATCAAAGATTTTAGTACTGTTGGGTGCAACGCAATCATCGGTAAAAAGTTCATAGGGTGGACTATATCAGGATCCAATACTTTCGTGGAACCGGGCAAATCATACCAAAATTGGCCATACTATACCGATTTAACTCTGGTCGCCAAATATTTGGACATATACACTGTGACTTTGCGGCACCCCGATGCGACAAATAGCCCTATGCCGCGTGTCGCATATGTTATACCATACACATCTGATTCAGCTGGGTATGAAGGTTGGTATTCAGAGTCAACCGCCGATACACCTCTTGTGGCCATGATTACGGCACCGCAACGTCCGCTGTATGATTTTACCGGGTATTTCTATTTGCCAGATGGTGATACACAATCCGACGAGATACAGATTGTGCGCGAAAACGGGTATTTTTTTGATAATCAAGAAACATTAGAGTTAATTACATCAGATGGAGTTGCAGACGCAGCTTGGAAGCCTGTATCGCCAGAATTGACTATCACGACTACATCGTTACCGGCAAATACAACATTCAGATTCTATATCGGTGCCACGGGTGAATTTGTTATAACGTGGGGCGATGGACAGACACAAACCGTTTCTTCACCGGGTATCGTTTCGCACACCTATTCCAGTGCAGGTGCGCGTACCATCGATATTGTCGGAGATGCTACAAGTTATACAGATGCGTACACAACAGGAACTATATATAATACCGGCCGAGTGGCAGAATCTAGCCAGTGGTCAAACAATGCTGTGCGCCCGATCCAAATTAATTTCCCGGCGGCGATACGGTTTGGATGTGAAGCCGAGGATACATCGTGTGCCCTAACCCCACAATTAATTAGTGCTGTGCATGGATCTTTGGGTGATGTGTTTCCGACGCTTGGTACCGGAAACACGCAACAGCCGCGGTTTAGTCGGACGTTCGCAGGCTGTACTAACTTGACCAATGTTCCTGAAGATTTGTTTGGAGGTGTGTATGGTGCGGCAATACCCGGAATGTTCTATGGTACATTTGAAGATTCTGGGTTGGTATCTGTTGGACAGAATTTGTTCAGCGGTATAACATCGTTCGCACCGCACGCATTCCAAAGAACATTTATGGGATCTGATTTGTCTACTGTGCCGGCGGGGTTGTTTAGTCATATTTCTGGCGCCCCAGCCGAGGCCATGTTTGCGTATACTTTTGCGAACACACCGTTGCGCAGCATACCAAGTGGTATATTTAGTGGTGTCGTTGGTGCACCGGCGGTCGATATGTTCTGGGGAACATTTAGTGGGGTTCCTTTTGTATATGGAAATACTTTGCCGGCGTTGTTTAGTGGTATATCAGGTGCGCCCGCCAAAGGTATGTTTGATTCAACGTTTTATAATAGTTATAACCTAACTGGCACGATACCGGCTAATTTATTCGGCGGCACCAATTTGTCGGGTGTGCCGGCAGAACGCATGTTCGCAAGTACATTCTATGGTTGTTATAATTTAAGTGGTTCTATCCCGGCAAATCTGTTCGGTGGCATGGGATTAACCGGTGCATCGGCGGTTGGAATGTTTGATACAACATTCTTTGCGTGTATCGGTCTAAGTGGTTATGTTCCAATGACACTGTTTGGTGGAATATCTACATCTAATCCAGCAGCTGATATGATGAATCATGTGTTTCAGCATTCTGGGTTATTGCCAGTTTGTCCATGCGGAACACATGATTATACCACCGGTTTTGAATCTTATTGGGATGGCAAGGTTTCTTGCGAAGTCGGGTTAAAACCAAACGAACATTGGTACGGCGATATATGTGTAGAAGATTGTGCGGCGGGTATAACGCAAATAAGAACAAGTACAGGGCTGTCTTTCCAAATATTAAAGACAAAACCAACAGAACATGCAATTCATATTAGTGCCCCTAGTGATGGTACGGTTTGCTATGTGCCATTGGAATCTGGGCTTGGAGGCACGGACAGTATGAATGTTGCATATAGTGGTACAACATATCATCTTGGAATTGTTTCTGATACTGCGCCTGCTAACTGGGATCCGTTGGCGTCATCATAATTTGAGAGTAAACCACATAAAAAATGGCGTGTTAACGGCGTGCCATTTTTTAATAAAACCACATCATATCAATCGGTTGGTTAGTGTTGTTCACCCATTTTTTTGGCGGCGTGTAATGCGGTGCGTAATGATTCATTTGCAATGTCATAAATACGTCCGGAAAAGGTTCGCATATTCATTGTATCGGCAAAATTTTTGCTGAAAACACCGGCGATGTATTCCAATTGGGCGGGCGATATAATAAAAACCTCGCTTGTAATATTGTTTTTTTCCAACTGTTTGATTTGTTCTTTCATTATTATCCCCCTGCTGACATAAATATACACCAATTTTGAATAAATTTCAACCGTTATGACTTGTTTATTTTTCTGATTGTATTATATACATAAAGTATCTTGACCACAAGGCATAAAGTTGCTATACCAAGATTTGATAAAGATAAGGAAAAATTATGGCGATAAATATTATTCAGAAAATACTGGGGTCGGCAAATGACCGATTGGTGAAATCTTATGATAAAACAGTATCGTTGATAAACGATTTAGAACCAAAATATCATGCAATGTCTGATGCGGAATTACGCGCACAAACTGATGTTTTACGTAAACGTATTGCAGACGGAGAAAAAGAAAAGAATGTGTTGCCTGATGCGTTCGCTTTGGTACGCGAAGCGTCTGTGCGAACAATTGGTTTGCGCCACTTTAATGTCCAAATGATTGGCGGCATGGTTCTGAATAATGGTCAAATTGCTGAAATGAAGACCGGTGAAGGGAAAACCTTGGTTGCAACATTGGCGCTTTATCTTAAGGCGTTGTATGGCAGGGGCGCACACCTGATTACTGTGAACGATTATTTGGCATCGCGCGATGCAAAATGGATGGGTCAGGTTTATGAATTTTTGGGTTTGTCAGTCGGTATTATTCAGCATGATATGACCGATGACGAACGTCGTGCAGCATACGCGTGCGATATTACATACGTGACAAATTCAGAACTGGGGTTTGATTATCTGCGTGATAATATGAAGTTTTCAAAATCGCAACAGGTCTTGCGCCCGTTGTTCTTTGGTATTGTTGATGAGGTGGACAGTATTTTAATTGATGAAGCGCGTACACCGCTTATTATATCTGGACCATCCGAAGATATAAGCGAATTGTATGCCAAGGTTGACGCAGTTGTTGCCAAATTAGCGCCTGATGATTATAAAAAAGACGAAAAAGACCGGCACGTCACACTGACCGAAGTTGGGGTTGATTCTGTGATGCGATTGTTGGCGGACGCAGGGTTGCTGGTTGGTGATAATTTATATGCGCCGGAAAATGCCGCATTGGTTATGCATATTCAACAGTCTTTGTTGGCACATCATTTGTTCCAAAAGAATGTAAATTATGTTGTCCGCAATGGCGAAGTTTTAATTGTTGATGAATTTACAGGGCGTGTTATGCCTGGACGCCGCTTTGGACGCGGTCTGCATCAGGCAATAGAAGCCAAAGAACATGTTCGTGTTCAACCAGAGAATCAGACGGTTTCCAGTATTTCTTATCAGAACTTGTTCCGATTGTATGAAACATTGGCGGGTATGACCGGAACGGCGATGACCGAAGCCGCTGAATTTGAAGAAATCTATAAATTGCGCGTTGTGTCTATTCCGACTAATCGCCCGGTGGCGCGTGTTGATCATCATGATGAAATTTATTTGAACAAAGATGAAAAATATTCGGCTATTATTAATCAGATAGATGAATGTCTTAAACGAAAGCAGCCGGTTCTTGTGGGCACTGTTTCAATTGAAAAATCTGAAGAGTTGGCGGACATAGTTCGTAAAAGATTGGGTATAAATCCGGCGGTGTTAAACGCAAAACATCATCAATCAGAGGCAAAAATTGTTGCCCAGGCGGGTGCGCCGGGTGCGGTGACAATTGCAACAAATATGGCGGGGCGTGGAACAGATATTAAGTTGGGGGGTAATGCAGAAGATTTAATTGCTGACTTGGATAAAGATGCGCCAGATTACGAACAGAAAAAGAAAGAAATTTATGATACGATTGAAAAAAATAAAAAAATTGTGTTGGATGCAGGTGGATTGTATGTAATTGGTACGGAACGCCACGAATCACGCCGCATTGATAATCAGTTGCGTGGGCGCAGTGGGCGTCAGGGTGATCCAGGCGATTCTAAATTCTTTTTGGCGTTGGATGATGATTTGATGCGTATATTTGGTGCCGCGCGGTTAAGCGGAATGTTAACAACGTTAGGGTTGAAACCGGGTGAGGCAATTACGCACCCGTGGATAACCAAGGCATTAGAAAAAGCGCAAAAACGTGTGGAAACGCGGTATTTTGAAGCGCGTAAGGAATTATTAAAGTACGATGATGTGATGAACGAACAACGCGGGGTTATTTATAAGCAGCGTGATGATTTAATGACGGCGAAAGATTTGGCGCCTTTGACTAAAGAAATGATAGGGGATGTTGTTGAAATTATATGTGAAAACAATATTCCGGAAAAAGCGCAGCCCGCAGATTGGAATATCAGGGGTATACATGATGCAATGGTGCGAATATTTGCGTTGGATATTACAGATATTGAAAATTGGAAAAATGACGAAGGTTTGACCGAGCGCAAAGCGTATGAATCTTTGTTGAATTTAGCGATGCAGCGATACGAACATCAATTCCAAAAGTATGGCGCAGATATGATGTCCGTTGCTTCGCGTCAAATGATGTTAGGGGCGTTGGATTCTGTGTGGAAACAACATTTGCAGCAAATGGATTACTTGCAGACCGGCATCGGATTGCGTGGGTATGCCCAGAAGAATCCATTATATGAATACAAACGCGAAGCGTTGGGGTTGTTCAAAAGCACGATAAACAATTTTAAGATAATGTCGGTTGCATATATATCGCGTATGGATTTAACGCGCGCAGATGTTGATGAAACAGAAAAGAAACGCAATGAACATGACCAATCGTTGAATTCTGCGGGCGAAGCACGCCGTAATGCGCCCTGCCCGTGTGGTTCTGGATTAAAGTACAAGCATTGTTGTGGAAAATTAAAATAAAAAGAACAAAGCCCGAATTTGTTCGGGCTTTTTTTTGTTGGCGCGGTTTGGGAATAATATCTTGATTTTTATGTTCAAAAGGAATAATATCAAACGCAGTTAACCAGGGGCAGAAAAATGAGCAGAATACCATTTTATATAGGAAATTTTTTGGCGATATTTGTGCCAGGTGGCGCACGACGCGCGCGTGTTCGTGGTAATGTTAATGTGACACTGTACGCGCCACGTATTAAAAGGTTTATTAAAAGAATATATAATGAACCGGTTAAAAGCATAAAGTTCGTTCGCCAAATAAATCTGAATCGTGTTTGCTGTGTCGTAAATGGTAAATATTATGTAAAATTGTTTCGTAATATTACGGCACAACGCGTCAAGAATTACCAGGAATTAATGGAATTTGTTCAACCACGCATAAGTGTTTGTATGCCCAAGATATATGCAGATGACCATATGGCAATGTATGTTAGCGAAAAGATTCCAGGACATGGAATTAAAGATTTTGATGCCAAGACGATATTGAAAAATGAAGATAAAATCAAAGACCAAGTGACCAAAATTATTTCAGAAATTCAGGCGATAAAAATTAAATCTATTCCCGGGTATCAGCGTTTTTCACACAGTCTGCAACCGGAACGCGCCACAGAACCGGCAACAGATAAACCGAAACCGGTGTTGGCACATTTTGATTTGAATGAAACCAATCTGCTGTTTGATGATGATATGAATATTTGTGGTATTATTGATTGGGATATGTGTTCTATTGCCAAAAACCCGAATACAGATATATTTGTGTTTAACCGTTTTTGGAATCGCTTTAAAAAAACATTGATGCGTAATGCATAAAATGTATTTTTTATGAAATATTTGCTTTACACATAATTGGTGTTTTTGCTAATCTGGTGTCAATGGAAAATCAGTTCATTCATCTTCATATGCACAGTCGTCTGTCCATTGGGATTGGTACGATAGAAGTAAAGAAAATTCCGAAACTTTGTGCGGAAAACGGGATGTTTGCATGCGCACTGACTGATACGAATATGATGTCGGGTTGCGCAGAATTTTCGGATGTTATGCCATCTGCGGGAATTCAACCTATTATCGGTGTGGAAATAACTTTGAATCATCATACGGCGGACCCTAAGATGCTGCGGGCGTCTTCTTTGTCGCGGGTCGTACTGTTGGCACAAAGTCATGATGGATATCTGAATCTGTGCGAACTTAGTCGTATTATGTACATGCGTGATGAAAACCATCATTTGGGGCCGTATATAACATTTGATGAATTGGCAAGCCATAGTGACGGCGTGATATGTTTGTCGGGTGCGCATATGGGACCAATAGGTATGGCGGTTTTGAATAATCAAGATGGTTTGGCGCGAACATATGCGGAACATCTGGTTCAGATTTTTGGTAATCGGTTTTATATTGAAATTCAACGTCATGGTTTAGAAGATGAAATTAAAACTGAACCGGTGTTTTTAGATATTGCAAAATCTTTAAACATTCCTATTGTTGCGACAAACGATGTTTGCTTTGCGGGGGCGTCTGATTACGAGGCGGCAGATGCGTTGGGTTGCGTTCTGAATCAGACCAAAGTGATAGATCCAGACAGACCCAGAAAATCATCGGAGCAATACTTTAAAACATCGGCACAAATGATTGATATGTTTTCAGATTTGCCAGAGGCGATAGAGAATACTGTTAACATAGCAAAGCGTTGTGCTTTTTTTGTAAATGTTCATGAAAAGCCTTTGTTGCCACGTTTCGGAAATGATTTTGAAACAGAATGTCAGATGTTGCGTGATAATACCATGAACGGTCTGACCGAACGCCTGCGGCAAAACGACATTAAAGATACGGCGCCCTATTTTGAACAGGCGAATTACGAATTAGATGTTATTATTGGTATGGGGTTTCCAGGGTATTTCTTGATTGTTGCGGACTATATTGAATGGTGCCGTAAACACGATATTTTAACCGGTCCGGGGCGCGGTTCGGGTGCCGGGTCTATTGTGGCATGGGCGTTGGGTATCACGCATGTTAATCCATTAAAATATGGGTTGTTGTTTGAACGTTTTTTGAATCCCGATCGTATATCTATGCCTGATTTTGATGTGGACTTTGAACCAAGTGGAATTGAACAGGTGTTGGCATATATTTGCGATAAGTACGGGCATGATTCTGTTTGTCGTATAATTACATTTGGCAGTCTTCAGGCACGCGGCGCAATTCGTGATGTTGGTCGTGTTTATGGTATACCGTATTCAAAATCTGACCGATTGTCCAAGATGATACCGCCCGATGCCAAGAAATTAAAAGATGCCATTGATACATCACAAGAAATTCAAAATGTTCTAAATACCGATGCCGATATGGCCAAGGTGGTTTCTATTGCCGAAGAATTAGAAGGTTCATTTAGAAATTTGGGGCAACACGCATGTGGGGTTGTTATTGGTGATCGCCCAACAACCAAGATTGCACCGGTTTATCGTGACCCCGCCAACCCGTTGCCATCGTGCCAGTTTGATGGACATTATTTGGAATCTGCGGGGTTGATTAAGTTTGACTTTTTGGGTTTGGAAACATTGGTCGTATTAAAGTACGCAACAAAACTTATTCAAAAGACCCGGCGTATTAATGTGAACTTGGATGAAATACCAACCGATGATGACAAGACTTTGGCGTTGTGGCAATCAGGTATGACCGAAGGCATATTCCAATTTGATGCGCCGTTTGTTCAACAGACTTTGCGTAAGATGCGACCAACCAGTTTCTTGGAAATTTCTGCATTAAATGCGTTAAATCGTCCGGGTCCCATTGCGTTTATTCCGCAATTTATCGCCCGTATGCATGGCGAAGAAAAAATAGAATATGTGCACCCACGTGCAGAACCAATTTTGAAAGAAACATACGGAATTATTGTTTATCAAGAACAGGTTATGCAACTGACGCGTGCATTGGCGGGATTTACGCGTGGGGAATCTGATACCGTGCGTAAAGCGATGGGTAAAAAGAAATTGGATTTATTGGCAAAATTGGAAGTTAAATTCTTGGACGGTTGTAAAAAAGAAGGAACCCTGGATGAGGCGGCTGCAAAAGATTTGTGGGAAAAGTTCAAAGAATTTGCTAAATATGCATTTAATAAATCACATGCTATCGCCTATTCTATTGTTGCAAATCAATGTGCATATCTTAAGGCGCACTTTACGCCGGAATTTCTTGCGGCGTCTATGTCCAGTAATATGGGTGACACAGACCAGTTGGCTTTATTTGTTGATGATGCAAAATCTAATTTTGGAATCCAGATTGTTCCGCCTGATATAAACAAAAGCGAATCGTTGTTTACGGTTGATAAAGGAAAGATTATATACGCGTTGGCGGCGATTAAGGGTGTCGGTGTTGCGGCAACAGATGCGATTATCGCGGAACGCGCCAAAGGCGCATTCAAGAATATAACCGATTTTGCAAAACGTTGCGCGCCAATAATAAACAAGCGCGTATTAGAAGCCTTTGCCAAGGTCGGGGTACTTGATTCCATTAACCCGAATCGTGCCGAGATATTTATGAACGCGGATATGATTTTGTCATATGCGGCAAAATCAAAAGAAAGCGCGAATATGTTATCGTTGTTCGCAAATACAGTGGAAGATGATGTGGCAGAAGACAGATTAGCCAAAAATTTGGTAAAAACTGCGCCGTGGACGTTTGGTCAAAAATTAGAAAATGAATTGTCAGCATTGGGCTTTTATATTTCTGCGCACCCGTTGGATCAATATAAACACCTGATTTTGGGCGCGCATTTGGCGAACAGCGCAAAATTGGCGGAAATGCCGGACCGGGCAAATATTCGTATTGCGGCAAATGTAAATTCTTATTCACATCGTCGCACAAAAACTGGCAAAGAAATGATAACAATAAATGCATCTGATGGTTTTGGTAATATTGATGCGGTGGCGTTCGGTGATGCGGTTGCAAATCTGATGGGGGTTTTGGCGTCTGAAACCGAGGTTGTTATGTCTGGGCGTCTGTCTAATCGTGACGATAGGGTTTCTGTATTTGTAGATTCCATAATACCCTTGGCACAGTGGGTTGCCGGAATCGCAAAAAAAATAACATTGGATATACGCAATCAATCTGTGTTGCAGGATGTTAAAAAGGCGTTAAGCACTTTGCCGACGGGTGGGACGCGTGTTGCATTGAATCTGTATTCTGGGGGTAAAAAGACGACAATGGAATTAAAAGGCGGTGTGGAACTGGGGAAAAACACTATCGCAGATTTCACAGGATTGGGGATAAAGGTGGCAATAGAATGATGAAACATGTGCCTGTCTTATTAGATTGTGTAATGAATGCGTTGGGCGATATCCGTGGTGCGCATATCATTGATGCGACATTTGGTGCCGGTGGGTATACACGCGCTTTTTTGAATGCGGGGGCAAATGTTGTTGCATTTGATAGAGACCCGAATGTGCGAATGGATGCAGAAAGTATCGCAAATGAATTTAAATCAAGATTTGAATTTATACCAAAACCTTTTTCTGAAATGGCGAATTTGGACGATAAGTTTGATGCAATTGTGTTTGATTTGGGAATTTCATCTATGCAGATAGATAACCCAGAACGCGGTTTTTCTTTTCGGGCGGATGCGCCGCTTGATATGCGAATGTCGGATGATGGCGCAACGGTTTGTGATATGTTTGATACATTATCTGTTGACGAGTTGGCGCAAATTCTGCGGGAATATGGTGATGTGGGACCGGCGGTTGCAATCGCGAACGCAATTAAACAGAACATGCCAAAAACAACATTTGAATTGCGCGATTTAATACATAGACCACGTGATATTGCGCCAACATTTCAGGCATTGCGTATTGCGGTAAACGATGAAATGGGTGAATTGCGGCGCGCCTTGGATGCGGTACCGAACTTGCTGAACGTGGGGGGGCGTTGTATATGTGTCACATTTCATTCGGTTGAAGACAGAATTGTTAAGAACGTGTTCAAAGATTGGACAAGTGTTCGGGGTGACCCACGTTTGCCGGTGACTGGCAGACCACCGCAATTTGAAATGTTAAAAGTACAAACCCCAACAAGCCAGGAAACAAATGCAAATCCGCGGGCGCGCAGTGCACATATGCGCGGTGTTGTAAAATCATATTGACCGGGTGGCGGTGATTTGTGTAGAATGGCGAAAACAAAAAAGGAAGGAATATATGAAAAAGTTTATTATGGCAATTATTTGTGCGTTTGTTGCGTCTCATGCGTTTGCGGTTTGTCCGGTGTGCACGGTGGCGGTTGGTGCAGGACTGGAAGGGGCGCGTTTGTTGGGCGTTGATGATGTAATAACCGGAATTTGGGCGGGTGGACTTACATTGTCGCTGTTTTTCTGGACGGCGGGATGGTTGCGTAAACATGGGGTAAAAAGTGTGTTTTGGCAATTGATTGTGCCGTTTGTGTTTTACTATGCATTGCTGGGTATGGTTTATTTGTTGCCTGATGTGTATTTCGGTGTCAACACTATATGGGGAATTGATAAGTTTTTATTGGGAATTATTGTCGGTTCGGTCTGTTTTTGGCTTGGGGCACGGTGGTATGTGTCCATTAAGCGCAGAAATGGCGGACATGCCCAATTTGCGTTTCAAAAAGTTGTTGTTCCAATTAGTTTTTTGTTAATCGCAACATTGGTATTCTGGTTGATTACTAAATAAACATGGTTTTAGCACGCAAAGGAGAAAAGTTATGAAAAAAATGTCGTTGGAAGAAATGGTGCAAAAGGTTGATGAATCTAAAAAGGTAAATCCGTTGGATTTGTCGTCTGACCAAGATTTGTCTATTGCGCTGATGAATTTGGTGTCGTTGGAAGAACATTTCTTTTTCAGTGGCGCAAAAACGAAAAAACCTGGATTCTATGATTTGATAAATGTTGTTCGCAATATGCGTAAAGAATTGATGGAACGAATTGTTGACAAGAATGCAGCCCAAGGTGCCGAAGTTTGGTGTATATCTAAGCATTTATTGGCGGCATCTATGCGCCTGTACGAGGTTGGAACCAAGGCATTAGGGGGCGGAAATAAAAAAGACGCGTATAAAATGTTTGAACGCGCATATGAATTGTATTCTTTGTTTTGGGGATTGAATATGAAAATGATAGACCTAAGTGGTGTGCAACAGATGGAACCTGATTTTTACAAATGCGTGTTGGACAAAGGCGCAAAAAAAGAAAAAGATGTCAAAAAACAAATGGTTGAGTCTAAATCTGTTGTGCATAAATTGGGTGATTGGGTTAAAAATGCGGTAAATTGCTGCATAGAATAAGTGTTGTTTAATTTTATGGTTGATTCAAGTTGTGTGTTTCTACTATAATAAACAACAGAAGGGAGTAGAATTGGTCAAAGGAAGGGTGTTTTTTGCCATTGCTTTTGCGTTTATTGTTGCGCCGTTGATTGGTGGCGGGGCGTTTTGTGCGACCCAACCGAATCCCCGCACAACCGATTCGAATGCTGTGCCTCGTCGGTCTGTTGGTGCGGTACAATCACGCAGTGTCACAACATTACCAACGCGAATTCGTGCCGTTACGCAACCTGGGGCGGGTCGCAGCGCAAAAACCATAACAGCGGTGCGTACAGCAACCGTGACAGGTCCGCGTTCAGGAAGTACGCGCAGTGCAGTACCGTCTATGCGTGCGCGCAGTGCCAAGACGGGCGCAACAAATGCCCGAACGGGTAAAAACATACTGGCGGGATTGTCGGGTGGCGCACGCAGCGCAATGGCGCGCGCAACCGCGGTGTTCAGTGATGTATCAAAAATTGGTTCGGGATATGCGGCGTGTCGGGAATCATATGCGACTTGTATGGATCAGATTTGTGCAAGTGCTAACGATTCATATCGCAGATGTGTTTGCAGTGACCGTTATACAAAATTCCGCAACATAGAAGATGCCTTAGATCAGGCGATGATTATGTTGGCGCAATTTCAGGATAATAATTTGAATGCTGTTGATAAAACCGCCGCCGAAGTTGATGCGATGTATTCCGCCACGGTTGGTGAAATGGCGATTAAAAGTGATACCAGTGCTGCCGCCAAAATGCTGGACGAAATCAGTAATTTGTTGTCCGGAAAATCAACATCATCGCCCTATTCTGGTTCTGCCAATTCTTTGGGAATTTTGGATTTAGATTTCTCTACCGATTTGGGCGACATATGGTCAAATGATGTATCGTCTATATTTTCGTCTTCGGGGCAGGATATGTCTACACTGGAAGGTGTGGCGTTGTTTAATGCGGCACAGAATCAATGTGTGAAACTTAGCCAGGACGCATGTGAAAATGATGCGGCGTTTTCAATGTCACGCAGTTCTTATAATATTCTGATTAATCAAGATTGCAATCTGTATGAAACGAAATTGAATACAAACAGGGAAAAAGTGGCAAAGGCGATTCGTTTGGCGGAACAATACCTGCGTGAGGCGCGTTTGGAAGAATACCGTTCACATAATTCTGCAGATGTGAATGAATGTATTGCCAAGGTTCGTGATGCGATTCTAAAAGATACCGCGTGCGGCGAAAATTATAAACGTTGTTTGGATCCAACAGGTGCATATATCAATGGCGTGACCGGTGCGGCAATTTACAGTCCACGTCTGTTCCAATTAGAAAAAACGATTTCATTGGAAGGGGTCACAACATCTGGGAATGTGAATACTGATATTTTGGGACAAAACAAGACATATGATAAGTTTTTAGAAAATTATCGCCAATATGTGGTTCGGGAATTAGATACGTGTCGGGATATTGCAGATTTTGTGTGGAGCGAATTCAAACGCAATGCGATTATTGAAATTGCCCAAGCACAAAGCGAGAAATTAGAAGAAGTAAAATCTTCGTGCGTTAATACCATAGCAGAATGTTATGACACCCAAACAAACGCATTAAAAAATGTTGATAAAAATACGGCAACCACCGCAGGGGCATTGGGGCGGTATACTGCGCGTGACATGTGTGCGGAACAGGTGTCAGCATGTGCTACATTATATGGCAGTACCAAGAATAATGAATCGTGCAAATTTGATTCGCGTGGTCATTTGACATCTGATACCGATAAAGATTCGTGCGGATTAACATCGTTGTTGAACTATGTCAAGGCGGTTGATGATTTAAGTGTCGCACAAAAGTGTGAAGAGGCGATTGAAGAATATGTGACAAACCTGTGCACACCTGACAATTCTACGTATTCTTATCCATATAATTGCCGCAAATTAAGCAGGGATAATATACGTGATTCAATACAAAAGTTTGCAATAGATAATTGTTATGATCCCGGGACGGATACGGTTGCCGAGTACAGTGATTTGCCGGATAGGGTTCAAACGCGCATTACACTTTTATTAAATGATATTGATGAATCCATGAATGCGACGTTGGCGGATGAATGCAGCGAATCGGGTGGTATGTGGTCAGAAAAAAGAGATTCTGATAATCAGGATAATTATTGGTTAGGTTTCTATAATACGGTTTATGGCGGATACACCCCAGATAATGCCGATAGTGACAAAAAGTATGGAACCGAATGGGGATATTGTTACGCGAACAGTCCGCGGTTGGCATGTTTGGCATATGCCGACATGTGGGATGAAGACGAAGATGTCGCGGAATGGGATATGGCGACCCAGACATGTGTTTTATACGATGCTTGGTACAGACATAAATGTCAAGAACTGGGGTCGGGATATTATTTGGATGGTGTGTGTTATATATCATCTGATAATTAATTAAAAGAAAAACAAAAGGAAAGGAAAAAGTTATGTTCAAACAAATATTGGTATGTATAGTTGCTTTATCAGCAGGAATGACGGGGTCGTTTGGCGCGGCAAGTGTTCGTTCAATCGGAATACTTCCACATTCAGGTAGTGTTGGGGCGGTGACGCGCGCGGGAACTTTGCGGATGCAACCAACAACGGCTGTTGGTAAAAAATCTGTATCAACTGGTGCTACGCTTTCAGAAAACATATCTGGGGATAATACCACGCGTATGTCAAGTATTTCTGGAATCCCGGGTGTTGGGTCAAAACCGAAACTTTCTTCTTCTACATCGGCGGCTACACTTGCGGATTTGAAAAAACAAGTTGCAGATTTGGCGAACGTGGTTTCTGATATGTTAAGTGCGGGCGTTGATGAAGAGGCGGTTCGTGAGATCATAGATTCTGAATTGGCGGCGAAAAATTTTGCAACCAATGAAGAACTTAACCAAAAAGCCGACAAAGAAGATGTAATATCCAGTGATGTCACGTTCACCGAAGAAAATGGGTATATAGTTTTGACCAGTGGAAAGACCAAAGCGAATGTGGTCGCACTTTCAGACATTCAAGGGGGGCAAGGCACGCCGGGTGCGAATGCGTGTGAACCCAAATATTCTTCTAAAACAAATGCTGATGGTGATACTGAGGTCACAATAACATGTGCTGACAATGAATCACAAGTTTTGGGGCAATATACTGTTGCCAAGGGCGCAGATGGCGTGAATCCATGTCCGAAAGGCTTGGAATTGGTTGAGGACACAGAATACGAAGATTCGGTCAATTCAAAAAAATATGACTTGGTCTGCAATGAATAAAAAATAAACTTATAAAACATGGGGGAAAATAATGAAAGAAAAAATGTTATATATGGGTATGTTCGCGGCGGTTGTGGCGTTGTTTGGTGCAAACGCATATTCTAAAACACTGGGCAGTATAATTGTGCCCGCGCCAACAAATGGAAACGATGGTTTATCGGCATATCAAATATGGCTTAATAATGGAAACACGGGAACTGAGGCAGATTTTTTGGCTTCGTTAAAGGGTGAAGCTGGTACCAGTGTAAAGATAAAGGGTACCGTTTCAACCTGTGCCGCGTTAAACAGTCTTACTAATGTAAGTGCGGGGGATATTTATTTGGTTACGGGTGATAATAATATGGGTTATATTTATGACGGCACCTCGTTTCCAAATTGCCCGGGTAATGGTATTCAAATTCAAGGACCGCAGGGACAGGCGTGTCTGACGACACTTACGACACAGGCGTGTGGTCCGGATCTTACTAAAAAATGTCCTGTGGCGACAAGGTCTGGCACAGTCTATACCAAAACAGATTGTAATGGCACGAATCCAACCGATGATGTCGTTTATAATGGTGATGATGGCGATGATATTTGTGATAATGTGGAAAATCCGGCGACATCGGTTAAAACATATACAAAGACATATACTGCACATACCGCCAGTTTGCCGGGATATGTGACGTTGACACAGACAATGTGCAACAACACTACAAATACTACCAATTATCAAGATTCTTGTGTGCCGATTATTCCGCGCACAAATCAAAATATTTGCAGCGCCGGGACATATATGGAATGCACCGCCCAAAATGATGGCACCGTGTATAATGTATGCAAACCCAAAGATACTGACGATGCCGACACAGTTTTCACGGCATTAAAAGATAAATTGTCAAAAAATGTGACATTTGCGACAGAAACAGTGGACAATGTTGAATCTTTCGTATTAAAGGAAGGCAGTAATACGGTTGCGGTATTGGCGGCAAAGTCTGAATTAAAGGGTGAAACCCCTTGTCAGCAAGGGTTGAATTTAGTGGAAGATGATAATTATACAGGCAGTGGAAAGAAATATAATTTGGTATGTGATGATTAAAAAAAAGGTGGATGAAATGAGTGGAAAAATCGTTTTTTTAGGGGCGTGTTCGGTGGCGGCTGTATGCACAGTTGTCGCGGGCGAATGTTTCGCCAGCAGAAATTTGGGCAGTATTATCA
The DNA here is from genome assembly GCA_905234465.1 of uncultured Alphaproteobacteria bacterium. Taxonomy (GTDB): domain Bacteria; phylum Pseudomonadota; class Alphaproteobacteria; order Rs-D84; family Rs-D84; genus Enterousia. The sequence continues at coordinate 65,806 of CAJOHU010000001.1, forward strand.
TACCCCCGGTGACAGACGGAACCGATGGTCAGGATGGTGCGTCGGCATATCAAATATGGCTTGCCAATGGGCACGAAGGAACCGAGGCGGACTTTTTGGCATGGTTAAAAGGTGCTCCGGGCACACCGGCGTGTAATACAACTTTGACCAAAAGTGTGATAACCAATCCAGTGACCAGTAAAAAATCTGTGACTGTCACGGCAACAGATTGTAATAGTAACACATTGTGGACAGAAACGGTTGAAGACGGTGTAGATGGCAGCAATGGTGCGGCGGGTGTTGGGGTTTGTGATAATGTTGCAGATACAGCAACCGCCAACAAGAATACCGTTAGCATTTATACTGCGGGGACGGCAACCACCATTGGTTATATGACGCATACATATACCAAATGTAATGGAAATACAGAAACAAGCATCGTGGAAGATTCTTGTGCCCAGGTCTTTGATAAACGCACCAGTGGCGCATGTAGTGGCGCATATATGGTTTGCAAAAATCAGCAGGCGGGTACGGAATACAATGTTTGCAAGCCGATAAGCGGGCAAGACATTAGTCCTTTTGGCAAAGCAATAAGCGATTTGGCAGACAGGGTCGCCGATAAAGCAGATACTTCTGTGTTGTCGGGTTATGTAAAGACAGATGGTACAAATTTACCAAACGGTATTATTACAACTAGCAATCTTGCCCAAAATAATATAGTGACGACAAGCGCATTGAATTCTGCTGTAAATACTGCGGTCGGCGCCAAGGCTGTGTCGTTCGGTGGTCAAACGATGACAATGGACGATGTCGTTGAATTGTTAAGCAGCGCGGTTACATGTACAGAAAGCGATGTGGATTCTGTTAATACAATATCATGCAGTGGCAACGGTCTGAATTTATCACGATCAAAGGCTAGTAATTAATTTATAAAAAATGCCGCCCGGTTGGGCGGTTTTTTTTATGAAGTTTATATTATTCTGCGGTTCCAACCATGCTTTTCAACATGTTCAAAAACGCGGCGCGTTGGGCATCTGTTTCTAATTTCCAATACAAACGGATTAACTGCAGACTCTCTGTACGCAACAATGGGTCGTCAGCGTCAGGCTGATGTACACGCATAGAACGAGTTGTTCGCGTTTCGTCCGGCATATTTCCCGGCAAACCACTAAAGAAAAAAGATACGGGTGTTTGCATTGCGGTACCGATTTCAAACAATCGGGATGCGGATATACGGTTGTCCGCGGTTTCGTACTTCTGGATTTGTTGAAATGTGACACCGCATATGTTTGCCAAATCTTTTAACGATAGTCCCAACATCGTGCGACGCAGTTGCATGCGTTTGCCAATATGTTGATCTATGATAGTTGGTGTATAGGTTTTGCCTGCCATAATATTTCCCCTTGGTAAAAGGATGTAGTTCCTAGTGTTTGTTATACAATCTTTCTTTTTGTTTTGCAATCAAAAAAGCGTTATGATATGCTTAATAGCAATAAAAATACTCAAAGGGGAAAAGATATGAAAAAGCCTGTGGTTTTGTGTGTGCTGGATGGTGTAGGTGTTAACGAGGCGCGTTCGCATAATGCGGTTGCGTTGGCAAAAATGCCGTTCTTTCGCGGTTTGATTAAGAAATATCCAAATTCTTTGTTGCGGGCATCGGGAACTGCGGTTGGGTTGCCTGGGAATTTGATGGGAAATTCAGAAGTTGGGCATATTTGTATTGGTGCCGGTCGGGTCGTTATGCAATATTTGTTGCGATTTGCACGCGAAAATTGGGCGAAGAATAAGCCGTTAAACAAATTCATTTCCGATGTACGACATGATGGCGGAATCGTGCATTTTGCAGGGTTGATGTCCGATGGGCGTGTTCATTCTGATGTGCGCGACGAAATGAAAATTGTTAAATATATATTAGATTCTGGATTACAGGTTTGTATCCATTTTATCGCCGATGGTCGTGACACACCGCCACGTTCCGCTTTAAAATATGTTCGTATGATAAAACGGATATTGGCACCATATTTTGCCGATGGGCGCGTGTTTTTTGGAACTCTTTCGGGGCGGTATTATACTATGGACAGAAACAAGAATATGGACAGAACAAAAATGGCGTTTGATGCGATTGCCCAGGCAGAATCTAAGTTTTCTGCGCCAAACATTGAAGATGCAATCAAAGAATCTTATGCAAATGATATAACAGATGAATTCTTTAAGCCCACAATTATAAATGCCACACCAATTACAAAGCACGATGGTTTTATGTTCGGAAATTATCGCAGTGACCGCGCCCGTCAAATTGTTCGTGAAATGTTAAAGACTGGTGCCCATATTTTGTGCTTTTCGCAATATGGTGAAGGCTTGAATGAAAAGTGTCCTGCACTGCTGAATGATATTCCGGTGGAAAACACATTGGGCGATGTTGTGGAGGCGGCGGGGCTGCGTCAGTTACGTATCGCTGAAACAGAAAAGTATAATCATGTGACATACTTTATGGATGCGGAACGCACCATAGATTTTAACGAGGAAGAAAAAGTGCTGATAGATTCGCCGGATGTTGCAACATTTGACATGAAGCCAGAAATGTCTGCGCCCGAAATCACACGGGCATTATTGCCGCGATTAGGGAAATTTGATGTGGTAATGATGAATTTTGCAAATGGCGATATGGTTGGACACACCGGAAATGAAGCCGCGACAATTCGTGCAATGGAGTGTTTGGACAATCAATTAAAACAAATTGTGCCAGCGGTTTTACAACTTGGTGGTAAAATGCTGATTATTGCCGACCATGGCAATGCAGAAAAAATGTGGGACGATAAAGCGAACGCCCCATGGACCGCACATACTAATAATAAAGTCCGGGCGATTTTAGTGTCTGAACCAAAGTACCCAAAAATTAAAAACGGTGGATTGGCAGACGTAGCACCAACGATTTTGAAATTACTTGGCGTGCCACATCCAAAAGAAATGACAGGAAAGTCATTAGTGTAAGTGTTAGTGGTTAGTGTTAGTGGTTAGTAAAAATCCCGCGACATGCGGGATTTTTGCTTTTATCGCTGATTTTCAAAGAATTCTGTTATCATTTTTTCGGTTGTAAAATTACGCAATATTTTATACTTGTTGTTTGAATCATTTTCTGGCTGCACCAATACAATATCGCCACGTTTAGTATCAAAAAACTTTGTTTCCCATAATGGTAAAGATAGTCTTGATAAACTTATTGGTACAGCCCCGAATTTCTTGCCCATCAATTTCAATTTTCGTATTTCGTCTGATATATCGTATGCGCCGGTGACCAACATAACATCGCATTTGCGCAAAACATATTGAACGGGTCTGATTGTTCCTTTTTTTGTTAATGTGACCAATCCCCCACGATAAAATGCTTCTTCGCGTTTGAATTTATCTAGATATGAATAATGTATAGAAACTTTTTTTGGTAATTTACCGCCATCAATATAGGTCGGAATAAGTGTAAAATCTATCATTCCATTATTGTGCATTTTTCTGTCTGCGATTACATATTCGTTAAATATACGGTTTTTATCGGATAGGTTTTCCATTTTATATATTCCCCTTTTGTTTAATCTTTTTTTCGGCGTTCGGCAAAGAATTTGCGTAGTAATTCGGCTGATTCGTCAGCATATTCCGACATTTGGACTATATTTGGGTGCCACAGGTGTTTGTCGTTTTCAAATATGCGCGCATTTGATGTTATGCCCCCGCCCTTTTCATCTGTGGCGGCAAAGTATATGTTCTTTATCCGGGCAAAAGAAATTGCCGTTGCGCACATCGCGCATGGTTCCAATGACACATAGATATCGCAGCCATCCAAAAATTTTGTGCCAAGTTTTTTGCATGCACGATTTATTGCAACAATTTCTGCGTGCAGTGTTGGATTTTGTTTCCGCTGAACCAAATTTTCACCACGAGAAAGAATTTCGCCATTGTGGACAACCACTGCACCAATCGGTACATCACCCGCCTCACCTGCCCGGCGCGCCAAATTTAAAACTTGCTTCATTATGTTCATGATTGTAGAATTTATCACATGGATTCAAAATTGCAAATTATTTCTGGAACATATCGTGGGCGAAAACTTGTATTGCCCGATGGCGCGCGTCCGACCCAAAACATGGCGCGTGCGGCGGTATTTAATATGCTTGCGGAAATTTTTCAACAAAGCACAAATATATCGGCATGGGATGCTTTTGCGGGGGCCGGCGCAATGGGAATAGAAGTCCTGTCACGTTATCCAAGTGCAAAAGTGTTTTTTACTGATATTTCCGATGAATCAATAAAAGCAATAAAGAAAAATACCACTGGAATTGCGGCAAATCGTATCTGTATTACAAAGATTAGTGCGATAAAAGCAATCAAAGTTTATGCACAAAACGCAAATTTGATTTTTGTTGATCCACCATATGCAGATGCCGGAATTGGTATAGAATTTGTTGCAGAAATGGCAAAGATTGTGCGCGGTGGCACTGTCGTTGTCCAAGAAATTGAAAAAATTGTACCCTATTCGCCCGATGAAACGAGATGGGAAGTATTGCGCGATAAAACCTATGGGCGGGCGCGATTTCTGATTTTGCGCAGAAATAATAACAAATAACTTGATTTTTAGGTAAATTTATTACATAATATGCCGCGCACAACACCCTTGGAGGTTGTGCAAACAGTAAAACAAAATAAAAAGGAATTTAAAATGGCAATAGAATTAAATGCAGAAATACGCAATGTTGCTGGCAAGGGGGCCGCGCGTGCAATTCGTAAAAACAAGAATATTCCCGCTGTGATTTATGGTGAAAAGAAAGAACCCGTCGCGATTGAAATTGCAGGTCGTGATTTTGATGCGTTGGTTCAAACACCGTCATTACGCACAAAATTGTTCCATATCGCAACCAAGGCGGGCAAAGAAGATGCGATGTTGATGGATATTCAATATCATCCCGTGACAGACCGGGTTATTCATGCTGATTTTAAGCGTATTGATGTCAAAAAACCTGTTTGTGTGTCCGTTCCGGTGGAAGTTGTTAATGCCGATATTTCCAAAGGATTAAAATTGGGGGGCGTTTTGAACTTTGCGGTACGTAAGGTTTTGGTTGTCGCATTGGTTGATAAATTGCCGGAAAAAATAACGATTGATTTGACCGATTTGACGATTGGTGATTCAGTTCACGGTTCTGATTTGGTCTTGCCAGAAGGCGTTTCATTGGGACTGCACCAGGCAGAATTGGCATTTGCCACAATCGGCGGTAAGATGCCAGAAGAAGCAGATGCAAAACCGGCACCTGCGGCGGCAGCAGCCCCAGCAGACAAGAAGTAATTCTTGGGCATACAGTATGTTAGTAAAACGGTGGCGGTTGCGCCGCCGTTTCTTTTTAATTGGTATTATTTTTATTCCTATGGTCTTGAAATCGGTTTTGGGATAACTATATCTGTGTCATACAAGATTGATATACTAAGGAGTAATAAAAATGGGAAAAGTTTTAGGTATTGATTTAGGTACTACTAATTCTGCCATGGCATTTATGGATGGAAATGATCCAAAAATTATTGAAAATGCCGAAGGTGGTCGTACAACACCGTCTGTGGTGGCGATGACATCAGGTGGTGAACAGTTGGTCGGTATTACCGCAAAAAACCAAGCGGTCACAAATCCTGAAAACACTATATACGAAATTAAGCGTCTTATGGGATTGCGTTTTGACAGTCCCGCGGTACGTGAAATCATGGCACGTGTACCATATAAAATTGTTGCGGGCGATAATGGTGATGCATGGGTTGAAATGGATGGTAAAAAATATGCTCCGTCCCAGATTTCTGCAATGATTTTGGCTAAATTGAAAAAAGACGCAGAAAGTTATCTTGGTGAAACAGTGACGGATGCTGTTATTACTGTGCCGGCATATTTTAATGATTCACAACGCCAGGCAACAAAAGACGCTGGGCGTATTGCCGGATTGAATGTTTTGCGTATCGTTAATGAACCAACCGCGGCGGCGTTAGCGTATGGTTTAGACAAAGATAAAAACGGAACTATCGTTGTGTATGACCTTGGTGGTGGTACATTTGATGTGTCTGTGTTGGAAATCGTTGACGGTGTATTTGAAGTTAAATCTACCAACGGTGATACTGCATTGGGTGGATCTGATTTTGATGCACGCGTGTTGAAATACCTTATTGAAGAATTCAAATCACAAACAGGTATTGATTTATCGGGCGATAAATTGGCGTTGCAACGTTTGAAAGAAGCGGCGGAAAAAGCCAAGATTGAATTGTCGTCTAAGACATCAACCGATATTAACCTGCCCTTTTTAACCGCGGATGCGTCGGGTCCAAAGCACTTTAATATCACTTTGACACGTGCAAAGTTGGAATCTTTGGTTTCTGATTTGATTGAACGCACTATTGAACCTTGCCGCAAAGCGTTAAAAGATGCGGGTATTGAAAAATCTCAAATTAATGAAGTCATATTGGTCGGTGGTCAAACCCGTATGCCAAAAGTTGTTGAAACAGTAAAAGAATTCTTTGGGCGCGAACCACACAAAGGCGTTAACCCGGACGAAGTTGTCGCAATGGGTGCCGCAATTCAGGGTGGTGTGTTAAAAGGCGATGTCAAAGATGTTTTGTTGTTGGATGTCACACCGTTGTCTTTGGGTATTGAAACACTGGGTGGTGTGTTTACGCGTCTTATTGACCGCAACACAACAATTCCAACCAAGAAATCCCAAGTGTTCTCAACCGCAGAAGACAACCAATCGGCGGTGACAATCCGTGTGTTCCAAGGCGAACGCGATATGGCGGCAGATAACAAACTGTTGGGGCAATTCAACCTTGAAGGTATTGCACCTGCGCCGCGCGGAATGCCACAAATTGAAGTATCTTTTGATATTGACGCGAATGGCATTGTCCATGTGTCTGCAAAAGATAAAGGCACCGGTAAAGAACAGGCGATTTCTATTAAGTCTGATGGTGGTCTGTCCGAAGAAGAAATTAAACGCATGGTTGATGAAGCCGCGGCAAATGCAGAATCTGATAAAAAGAAGAAAGAATTAGCGGAAGCTAAAAATAATGCGGAAACTGCTATCTTTACAATAGAAAAGTCTTTGAAAGAATATGGCGATAAAATATCAGCCGATGAAAAGAATGCCATTGAGGCCGCCAAGAAAGAATTGTCTGACGAATTGGCGAAATCTGATGCGAACACCGAAAGTCTTAAATCCAAGACCGAAGTGTTAACAGAAAAAGCCATGAAGTTGGGTGAAGCGGTGTACAAAGCGCAACAGGAAGCCCAGCAGAGTGCCGGTGACGCAAACGCGGCGTCAGATGATTCTAAATCTGATGGTGCACGTGACGCAGATTTTTCTGAGAAATAATTATAGTTCTGAGACTAAAAAATGTGGGGCATTTGCCCCACATTTCTATTTTGTTTGACCAATATATATGTTCATACTGGTCGCCACACCCAAAAGCGGGTCATCCGGTTCAACATATGCGTTTGATGTGCACAAATCTGGAATATTCGGATCGCGTGAAATGTCGCCAGATTCATAGAATTCTGATAATGGCACAGTCACACATTTGCCCCCACGCAGCGCCGTCATAACATTTGTTTCGCGATTTTCAATCGCATTCAGCGCACATGTCACCATTTTTGCCGCAATTATACGATCGTTTGCAATGGTATCCCCGGTGCGTTGAATATAATCAGGAAATGCCGTACGATTTGGAATTTCTGCCGCAGTTAGTTTGCGTGAAATCATATCCGCCGGTCTTCCAGAATGCCCCCGCAAAGTTATTCCTTCGGATACCATAATAATACCATAATCGCGACCAACATTCCGAATGTGTTTAATTAAATCATCAACATTAAATTTGATTTCAGGAATAATAATCGCATCCGCACCAAACGCGACACCGGCGTTCAACGCCAATCGCCCACATTCGCGCCCCATTGTTTGAACAACAAACCAACGATGATGACTGCGCGATGTTAGTATTAATTGGTCACAATATTTAACCAGTTCATTAACCGCGGTATCAAATCCAATTGTTCTTTCTGTGATTGGTATATCAAAATCTATGGTTTTTGGAATACATACCAAGGACAGATTTGAATAAATATCATTATTCTTGTATGCCAAAGACAAACTGCCGTTGCCACCAACCAAAATCAATGCATCCAAATTTAATGTTGTTAAAGACTTTTTCAATGTCTTGTTAAACAGACCAAGACGACCTGATTTCGCCGCGGTTTCAAAATTCATAACGCCAATGTTGCCGTTGTGTAAAAAACTGCCCGCAAGGCGCGCGTTCTCTATTGGCACTGTGTCGGGTGTTAATTCAACAGCATTCGCAGGAATACAACAAAGCCCGTCTGTGCCATCTATGATTCCGTATGTACGCCATCCACGTGCATGCGCCCCACAAACAATCCGATTTATAACCGTATTTAAACCACTGCAGTCACCACCCGTGGTCATAATTCCAATCTTTTTCATTTTTCCCCCGTTTATTGGGAAATTATATCACAAATAAGTTGACAAAGAAAGTTTTTTTATGCTATTTTGTCCAATAGTAAAAGCATCCTTAGGAGATATTGCTATGGCAACAAATAATACCGCTGTTATGGGCAAGACGAAACGTTCAACAGATAATATGATTGACGATGCGATTGCACGACAGAATGATTGGTTGGCTAATCGGCGAATTTTTACACGCAGATTCTTAAAAACTTTGAATGTGTATCCCGATGAAGAACAAAAAAAACAGCCCGTGGCCGTCAAACAAGAACGTGAATCAAAAGACAATAAATCTGTGCTGCGGGAATATTGGTTCCCTATTCTGTGTGCGCTGATTGTGTTGTTGGTTGCAATATGGGTCGTTTTTATCAGAATTGGCACACCCCAGAAAGTTATTGTGTTGAATACAGAAACATCACAAACAGAAAAAGTTGAACACAATACAATAAAAAATGTTCCGGAACTGGTGGACATTCCAACATTTGATATTGTGCGAATCAAAGAAAATGGTATCGTTGTCGCGGGACGGTGGTTGCCGAATAAAACAATTTCTGTATTAATGAACAATAAACTAGTCGCAACCGAACAGACCGATGCAAATGGCGAATTTGTTTATGCACCGACAAACGGTTTGAAACCCGGCAATTATACATTGTCGTTGATTGGGGTTGAACCAAAAACAAAGTCTGTGGACAAGGTTTTTTTATATATATCCGAGGCAGATTTCAGAAATTCTGTTTCATTGCTTATGACACCCAACGGCAGTCGTGTTTTACAGTCTCCATCTATTTTAACTGATGGTGATTTGGTTGTGTCCAAGATAGACTATTTGGACACAGGACGCATAATCGTCACAGGGGATGCGTTGCCGCGGTTGCGTGTATCTCTATCATTAAATGACAAATATATTGGTCTTGCGCGTGTGTCAGATTATAAACACTTTGGTGTTGGTGCAGATGTTGGCAAATTAGAACCTGGAAATCGTTACGATTTAACTGTACGATTGCATGACGGCGATGGGCAAACAATCGCAACAGTTAATCACAGTTTTATTATGCCGGAAATGACCGGCGATAACGACACATTTTATACTGTGCGGCGTGGTGATTGTTTGTGGGTGATTGCACGCAATTTCTTGCGTCGCGGTGTGTTGTTCAGCATAATTGCCGAACGCAACAGTATTGAAAACCCAGATTTAATTTTCACAAATCAATTACTACAAATTCCAACAAAAAATAATTAAGGTGGTGCAAAGAAATGACAGAAGAAGAAGTAAGTATTATTCTTGCCGGCATATTAAAACATTGGAAAACATTAAGTCCCGCTGAACTTAAAAGTCTGTTAAAGATTCTTATTGTTCGTGGTGATTTGCCGATATGTCCGGCGTGCAAGCAACCCATATTAACCATTCAAGACAATTCTTTTGATCATGTTATTCCTGAATCTAAGGGTGGACCAACCGAAGCCGGGAATCTGCAACCTATGCATAAATGGTGCAATGTGGAAAAAGATGATGAAATATACGAACAATATTTTTGCCATGTTGATCCGGAACTGTTGGCACAGATGATTAAACAAGGCAAAGCCAAAGGTTCACATGTGGCACGCAAATCTAAACAAAGATATGATAATGAACCCAAGGGACGTCGCAATCATGTTCGTATAAAGGGCGGTTGCGATATGACATCTTTTAACAACAGCAATGGTCGTCACAGATAAGGTTCAAAATTTTTATTCTGGACAATTATGGGGTTGTGATATAAAATAACATCCTATATTGCGGGCGTGGTATAATGGCAGCACGAAAGCTTCCCAAGCTTTAGACGAGGGTTCGATTCCCTTCGCCCGCACCAAAGTTCAATCTATTGATGCGGTTAGTCGGGTAACCTTGTAATGCGCGCATCAACTCGTTGCTAATAACGCAACTCGTTGTGTGTTTGTATACTCGGTTTCCCTTCGCCCGCACCATCCGCCTTCGCTTAGCGCTGCGGCAGCGATTTTGTGCCACACCCCGCCGGTTTCGCTGATATGGCAGATTTTATAAAAAGACATTGTCGATAAACAAAAGGTAAATAAAATGACAAATAATGATAATTATGCAAAAAAAGAAATACAATCTGATGACCCAATAATTCAAAAATGTTTGGATATTATTCGTAATCCAAAAGCCTGGGTATCAGATTTAGCCGATGCCGGCTATTACACTGTACATATTGGTAATAAAGAATATTTTACGTTTAATAAAATATGTGCTTTTGGGCTAGGCACAAAATACAAAATTACAGTGAATGTGCAAGATTATAATTTTAGTGGCGAAAGACCGGATTTGGAAGATTTGCATAGATTATGTGTTGCCAAATATAAAGAACAATCACAAGAAAGGGAAAAGAATACACTGGATTTTTTGAATGATGTCGACAAAGCCCAAAAGGCGAATAAAAATAATGGTACCGCGACGTTTGTTTTGTTGATGGGATTGGCGATAGCGGGTATTATCAGTCCTGCTGTGATACGTGGCATACAAGAGAAAAAAGCGCAACGCGTGAATAAACAGGTCGAAGCATTTGAAAAAACTTTGCCGGCAGAGTACTTGGAACAAAAACATGCGGTTGAGCATTATCGTGATAGTTTAATGCATGTCAAAGGACGGTAATAAAAACCTATCATTTACACCAATTTTATGATATAATTCCCCTGTTGTCACAGGGGGATTTTTTATGAAAGAAATAATTGCTTATGCTTTTTTATCTGTTTATACCGTTTTGGAATTCGTTGCCTATATACCGCAAATAGTTAAGATATTAAAGACCCGGCATGCTGATGATTTAAGTTTAACATCTTGGTTTGTATGGATTACAACCGATTTGTCTTATTTGGGATATGTTCTGTTGGAAACGCCGCAATTTGGTGTGATATTTATCGCTACACTAGATTTGGTATTTATTGTGACCGTATTTTTGTTAACCGCATATTATCAAAAACACAACAAACGCAGAAAAAATTGCAGTTAGTTGTTTTAATAAATAAACACATCCACTTTATCTGTTTTCATATTTTATCATTGCTTTTTACTTTACATCGCGGTATACATGTATTCGTATAGAGAATTAAAAAGAAAGGAGAATTCATGAAACCATATATATTTATTGCGTTGCTTGTGGGACTGACCGCGTGTAATAATGGTGATACGGTGCACCAACATGACCCCATTGACAAAAAAATTTCGGACAGCAATCGTATTGTGACACATATGGCAACAAAAGTTATGGTCTCGCAAGAAAATCGTTCGGATGACCGCGAGTATGTTAAATACAAACTGGACAATGTGAACCTTAGCAGTCTTATAACACCGGGCGAAACCAGTAATCTGAAATTCACAGTATCCCCAGATGGAGAAATTATTGGTATCCAGTTTGAAACAGATTCTAACAGTATCCCAGAAGCATGGAAAAGCGAGATGACACGCCAAACCGGAACAAACAGATTTGTTAGTGAATCTGATGAAAATTTGGGCGCCGCAACGGTGACATATAACAGTTATGCAAAACATCTGAATTTGCATTATGCAGATTTTGGTGTCGCAGAATTCAAATTTACCGAGGATGGCGTGGAAAAAACTGCAAATGCGCCGTTTGCTGGCGGATACGCGGTCAAGAAAATAGAACAACAAAGTATGTCAAATGAACCGATTGTGTTTAATGGAACGGCGCGTGGCAATGTAGAATATGCCAATAGCACAGAACACGCGTTCTTGCCGGTACAGGACCGAAGTGCACAAATGACATTTGATAATGGAATTGAAACATTAAGTGCTAATTTTAAAAATTGGCATAAAATGGACATAGAAAAAGATGGCGATACAATCAATGTTTCTTTTGCCAGCCCAATAAACCCAGATGATGATATAGATACGCGTTTCCAAATGAATGGTACAAATGACACAGTACGGTTTATGGAAACGGGATATTATGGTTCGGACAATCGTCCATCTGAAGCGGTCGCACTGTTTGAATACCAGGAAAAAATAGACCCGTCACAAGACGCGCGCGACAACAACCGAACGGTTTATGTCGGGTTTGGGGGTAAAGATGCAGGTATTTCTGAATAATAAGAAACGGTGGTGATTAATCGCCACCGTTTTTACATATCGTTAACAAACTTGACTTTTTAATATTTTTATTTCATAATACACACGCAAATCCCACAAGATTGCCATTTTAATCGTTCCTGTATGCGGTATGCATAAGGCACATCATCCGATGAGTTTCATCCTTGATGGCGGTTTTTGTGTGGACAAAAACAGTTTTAACCTAAAAAGGAGTAAAAATATGGCAACTGTTATTCGTTTGGCGCGCTATGGCGCAAAGAAACGTCCGTACTATCATATCGTCGTCGTGGATTCTCGCGTCGCCCGTAATTCTGGTAATGTATTGGAAGTTGTTGGTAAATATGACCCAATGTTGGCACGCGACAATGAAAAACGCGTAGTGTTAAAAATTGATGAAATCAAGGCATGGATGTCCAAGGGCGCAAAACCGTCTGACCGCGTATATCGTTTCTTGGCAAATGCGGGTTTGGTCGCAAAACGCGAAATTCCAAATCAGACCAAGAAAAACCTGCAAAGCGAAAAGACCATGCAGAAAATTAAAGATAAAGCTGATAAATTGGCAAAGATAGCCGAAGAAAAAGCCAAGGCAGAGGCAGAAGCCAAAGCCGCCGCCGAAGCACCAGCAGAAACCCCGGCACAAGAAACAGTATCTGAACCGGCACCATCAGAAACAACAATGGAAACCCAAGCAGAGTAAACACCAACAATGTCAAAATGGCGATTGAAAAAAGACATAATTAAAAATCCATGTCAGAAATATTCTTATACAGAATATATGAAGGCTTTGGACAATGTGTTTTATTCTGTCTTTTTCCAAGATGTTGAATTGCGCAAAATTCTGTGGGATTCGTACAGAATGGCTTTGTGGAATATCGCGTTGTATGCAATAGAACATCATATTGATGAAATTCAACACATACAAAGCATTCAAAACATACTGTTGACAATTCCAGGATGTAAGATGCGGAGATTGCGTTATAAAAAACAATTGGGATACAATGAAAGGCACCGATAATATATTTGTTGGAAAAATAGTTGCACCCCAGGGCATTCGGGGCGAGGTTCGTGTGCAGACTTTTACCGAACATCCGTCAGATTTTAAAAATTTGGCGGTGTTCGGGGATGAAATTGCCAATGGTGCCATGCACTTTGTGCGCGTGGTCCCAAATACAAATGTAATTATCGCGCAAATTGACGGTGTTAATACCAGAAATGATGCAGAAAATCTGCGTGGGACAGAATTGTTTATTAAGCGCGAAAATCTGCCACCAATTAAATCAGGGGAATATTACCAGGCAGATTTAATCGGCATGACAGTCGTGCGTAATGGAACTGAAATTGGGCGTGTTGTTTGCTTTCAGAACTTTGGTGCCGGCGACATCATGGAATTGGATAACGGCGAAATGGTTGCCTTTCGTGGCGCAAAGGTAGATTTTAATACAAATACGATTTATGCGGAGTGATAATGCACTTTAATATACTGACCGTTTTCCCAGAAATGTTTCCCGGAACCCTTGGTGGCGGGGTGGTTGGTCGCGCACTGGAAAAAGGCATTTGGTCATACAATGTGATAAATATTCGTGATTTTGCCATAAACGAATACGGCAGTGTTGATGACGCGCAATTTGGTGGTGGTGCCGGAATGGTTATGCGCCCTGATGTTTTGGGGGCGGCATTGGATTCTATTGAAAATCCGGGGCAAATTATCTATTTTTCACCCCGCGGACCGCGTCTGGAACAGAAAATGGTGCGAGAATTCGCATCCACACCAGATAACAAGGTATTTACCCTGCTCTGCGGTCGTTACGAAGGAATTGACCAACGGGTTATTGATGAATATAATATAATGGAATTATCTATTGGCGATTATATTCTGTCCGGTGGTGAGATTGCCGCGCAAGTTTTTGTTGACAGCGCCGTTCGCTTGATAGATAATGTTGTTGGCGGTGGCGAAGACGCAACTGCAAACGAGAGTTTTGAAATCGGGGGGTTGGAATGGCCGTTATACACCCGCCCGTCAGTATGGCGTGGACAAAGTGTCCCAGAAGTCCTGCTGTCTGGTCACCACGGCAATATAGAACGGTGGCGGAAACAACAATCGGACAACCTTACAAAAACAAGACGTCCGGACTTAATAAAGGAAAACCAAAAATGAATATTGTTAAAAAAATAGAACAAAAAAATGTTGAAAAATTAAAGGCTGGGAAAAATATTCCGAACTTTAAAGCGGGTGATACACTGCGCGTTCATGTAAAAATCAAAGATGGCGACAAATTCCGTATTCAATTATTTGAAGGCGTTGTTATCGCACGCGATGGCGGCATGGGGAATACCGCATCATTTACGGTTCGTCGTGAATCTTATGGTGTGGGCGTAGAACGCAAGTTCCCGTTGTACAGCCCGGCGATTGAAAAAATAGAAAAGGTTCGTATTGGTCGCGTTCGCCGTGCTAAATTGTTCTTCTTGCGTAAACTGTCTGGGAAAAAGGCGCGCATTGTTGAAGATTTGTCTGCAACGGCGGGCGAAAAGAACGCAAAATAACATCAAAATATTAAACGGGGGGCAGAAAAAAAATGAAAATGTTAAACATCGTCAGATTTTTCTGGTTCCCCGTTTTTTGTGCTTTGGTGACACCGGTTGCAAATGCGTATATAAATCGCCCTGTTGCGGTGATTCAGGTTCTGAACAAGGCGGCTGGCAAAACACAAACCCTGCGAATTCCGGTGGGTGAAACAGCACAATTTGAAAAACTAAATATCACTGTGCAATCGTGCATGCAATCTGACCCATTTGATGCAGAAAATTTTTACGCATTTGTGGAAATAGCGCAATCTGGGAACACTAAATTTTTTGGTAATTGGATGGACAGAAATAATCCCGGCAAAAACCCAGTACAAAATCCGGACTATGATGCATGGTTGGTAAAATGTGATTAAGGGGGACAGAAAATGGTAAAATTCTTGAAAAAATATCTGAAATTTTTAATCGGTGTCGGTGTTTTGTTGGTTGTGGTGTTGGTTTTTGTCCAAACCCAGGGCGCAACATCTTTGGAATCAGGGCTGTTAAAAGACTGGCGCGGGGCGGCGGTAGAACGCAAAACAGATGCAATTAAGATTTTAACGGCTTCGGATGCCGATGCAGATTTATTGGTAAAATGTGTTGATAAAATGGCGACTTTGCCAGATTCATCGGATATGCCCGTGCGTGATGCGGTACAATTATGCTTAATGGGCATACGGCTTAAAAGTAATATTTAACAAAAATGTCAGAAGATAAAATAATTCATATGGATATGGGCGCGTCTGTATCATCCAGCGGGGGTGCAACAGTATGCTTGGGCATAGAATCTTCGTGTGATGAAACCAGTGCAGCAATAGTAGATTCAAATAAAAATATTCTTGCTCATATAATTTATTCACAAATACCCGAACATCAAAAATACGGCGGGGTTGTGCCTGAATTGGCGGCGCGTGCGCATATTTTGGCCATAGATGAAGTAATTCGTCAGACTTTGGCGCGTGCGAATATGAATATCAACGATATAGATGTTATTGCCGCAACTGCGGGTCCGGGATTGATTGGTGGCGTGCTAATTGGGTGGATGAGTGCCACGGGAATCGCACAAAGCACCGGCAAACCATTGGTCGCAGTGAATCATTTGGAAGGTCACGCGTTGGTACCGCGTCTTGCCGCGGCAACTGCAGACAATACTTGTTCTGCGGTGTCGGTTGAATTTCCATACTTGTTGATGTTGGCATCGGGGGGGCATTGCCAGATTCTGTTGGTGCGCGGTGTCGGTAAATATGATTTAATCGGACAAACACTGGATGACAGCGCGGGCGAAGCGTTTGATAAAGTTTCAAAAATGTTGGGACTGGGGTATCCGGGCGGTCCGATTGTAGATAAACGTGCCGCATTGGGAAACCCACGCGCATTTGATTTTCCAAGACCATTGACAGACAAACCGGGGTGTGATTTCTCGTTCAGTGGCATAAAAACCGCCGCACGAACATTTTTATCAAAACACGCCGAACCATATAACGATGAATTTATAAATGATTTCTGTGCATCTTTTCAATCTGCCGTGGTGGATTGCATAATAAATCGTTTGAGCCATGCAATGCGATCAAATCAGGTTATATCGGCAAATCCAAAAACACTGGTCGTGGCGGGCGGTGTCGCGAAAAACAGTGCTATACGCAGTGCAATGGAAAAATTGGCACGTGAACACAACATGGTTTTTGCTGCCCCACCAATGAGTTTGTGTACAGACAACGGTGCAATGATTGCGTGGGCGGGTTTAGAAAATTATCAAATCGGCAATATTGTGCGCGAACCCGTTGCGCCCCGCCCTCGTTGGCCACTTACGGAATTATAGGATAACAAGATGCAGAAACCGGAACCATTTGTTAAGCCTGATATGATTTTTTCTGTATCCGATGCATCGGCACTGTTGAAAAATGTGGTTGAAACGGCGTTTCCTGTTATCAAAATTCGTGGCGAATTATCCCAAATTACACGCGCAACATCGGGTCATATGTATATGACAATCAAAGACGCCGGCGCGGCAATGTCCGTTATAATATGGCGCGGAACACCAATAAATTTTGCATTAAGCGATGGCTTAGAGGTTATTATTACCGGACGACTTACAACATATCCTGCGCGCAGCAATTATCAAATTGTCGCCACCAGCATAGAAATGGCGGGTGTGGGCGCGATTCTTAAGATGTTAGAAGAACGCAAACAAAAATTGGCGGCCGAGGGTTTATTTGATGCGGCGCGCAAAAAGCCATTACCTAAATTACCAACGACAATAGGTGTCGTCACAAGCCCAACCGGCGCGGCATTTCAAGATATTCAAAATCGTTTGCGCGAACGGTTTCCTGTACATGTCATTTTGTACCCTGCAACCGTCCAAGGGCAAACCGCCGCTGCCGAAGTTGCCGCCGGTGTCAGATATTTTAATCGCGCCCGGAATGTTGATGTTATTATCGTTGCGCGTGGTGGCGGCGCATTGGAAGATTTGCTGCCTTTTTCCGAAGAAATTGTTGTGCGTGCAGTTGCAGAAAGTGAAATCCCCGTTATAACCGGTGTTGGTCATGAGCCTGATTGGATGTTGGTAGATTTTGCCGCAGATTATCGCGCACCCACACCAACCGGCGCCGCCGAAGCGGTTGTACCAACAAAAATATCGTTAATTCAAGAATTGGATAATCTGTGGCATCGTTTGACATCAAACCTTATAACAAGAATTGCTAATGCAAAAAATCGTATAGAAAACACAACTATCAAAAGCCCGCGGCAAATGGTTATGGAACGCACACAAAGACTGGACGATATTACCCGGACTTTGGGAATAATTATAAACGCCAAGATGATGGAAGCAAAACGCAACATAGAACACAGTGGTCAAATGTTGAATTCTTTGGGATATAAGAATGTTTTGTCGCGTGGGTACGCGATTGTGCGCGATGAAAATAATGTAATAATTGCGTCCGCCAACGTCCAAAATAAAATTGCCAGTATAGAATTTGCAGATGGAATTAAACGCATATAATTTAAATAAAAGGAACAAGAATGTTTAGAATGGATAAAAATATAAAGGCGGATATGTTGAATTTGTTAACAAGACCCGATATCACAGTTGAAAAATTAGATTGCAGCGAATATTGCAACCGACCCACAACATATTACAAGATTTCAAATACTTTTTCTGAACAAATGGCATTTTCTGTGTCGCCAATTTCTTTACGCATGAACAATATCGCCCGTTGCGAGATAATATCACCAAACAACAAAAAAATTGCACGTTTGGTACGAATGAATGCGATATTCCGCAGACCTATGGCGGGCGATATTATGGATATTTATAATTGGATAAAATTGCGTTATTTATTGCAAGAATCTAAAAATAACCAAAAATAATATTATTGTTTTATAAGTGTTCGTGCGGTTGCCAAAGATTCCGGGGTTATTTCTGCCCCACTGATTATACGAGCAATTTCATTTAATCTTTCATCACCAGTGATTTCATGAACATTGGTTGTTGTGGTTTCATTATTAGATGTCTTTTCTATCTTAAAATGTTTGTCGGCAAAGCCTGCGACCTGGGCAGAATGGGTTATCACCAATGCCTGGGATTTTGCTGCAAGCCGGTTTAGCCTGTCGCCAACCGCGGATGCCGTCGCGCCACTGATTCCTGTATCTATTTCATCAAAAACGAATGTGTGCGCGTCTGTCGCACCAGACAAAACGACACGCAGTGCCAACATAAAACGCGCCAATTCGCCCCCAGATGCAGATTTATGTAATGGTGCAAACGGCATACCCGGGTTTGTTTTTATCATAAATGTTATATCATCACAACCATACGATGTTGCGTCCATCGGCATAATTTCAACCATAAAGTCCGCATTGTTCAATTTCAAATCTGGCAATTCTGATAAAATTTTGGTACGCAATTCATTCGCCGCCGTATGCCGCGCATCGGTAAGCTGATTCGCAAAATCTTCATATTTTTGTTTTGCCACCGCAACAGATGTACGCAATTTTTTTAATTCTGCATCAGAATTTGTAATCGTATTTAGCGCCGATTCCATTTCCGCCAATTTATTGGGCAAATCATCCGCACTAACATGATGTTTGCGCGCGGCGGCACGTATCGCGAACAAACGTTCTTCAACAGAATCCACTGTTTCGGTATCTATATCGCCGGGCGTTATTGCGCCAGCAACATTTGCAACCATTTCCGCAGCATTATACAGCGCATCTATTTGTTCACTGTACGGATTTGGTTCTGTTTTTATTCGTTCCAAAATATGCGCAACCGTAAATATTTGTGAATCAATACTGTTTCCGCCCGCCATCATCGCATTTGTCGCATCTGTTAAAATCGCCGTATTTTTTTCGGCATTTATCATATCTGCGCGACGCACCGCCAATTCGTCTTCTTCACCGGGCGTCACATTTAATGCGCGCAATTCAGCAATATTATGTTCCAAATATTCTTGTTCTGCGGCATTACGCGCGATAAAATCTTCGGTTTCGTGTAATTTTTTGCTTAATGTATTATATTCATCATACGAAACATGAACATCGGACAATAACTTATTAAAACCTGTGATGTTTTTGCAAGCGAATTCATCCAGTGTTTTGCGATGAGTTGACTGATTCAGCAACGCATGGTTTGCAAATTGACCATGAACTTCCACCAATTCGTCGCCAATAGATTTCAATGTTTTGATGGAAACAGGGGTATCATTTACCCACGCACGACTTTTGCCATCTGTGCCCAATGTGCGGCGTAATATCAAATTATCACAACGGTCAATGCCCGCCCCGTCCAGTATTTCATTTATCGTATCATTCACGCCATCAAATTCTGCGACAACAGATGCCCCAGATGTGCCGTGCCTGATTAAGCCAATATCTGAACGTGCGCCCAATACCAATGCCAATGCGTCCATTAATATACTTTTGCCCGCACCCGTTTCCCCGGTCAAAACATTTAATCCAGAACCGAATTCAAGATTCAGTTTATCTATTAAAACAATATTTGAAATACTAATCTGTGTTAACATAGCCAAATTATAACCATATTTATATTATGTTTTCCAGTGTAAAATCATTCATCCACAGTATTTTACATTCTACCCTATAATGCCGGTATATTTGTTTTAACAATGCACAATATTCTGTTAATTGTTCAGTATATTTTTTATAAAACAGTTTTTTATCTATATCTGTTTTATAATCTAAAACCACTATACTTTTTGTGTCGTGGTTTATATACAACCTATCAATACGACGACTTATGAATTTTCCGTTTATATAACCCGCGATTGGAACCTCGGTACGCGAAAGAGGCCCAAATAATTCACACATATCTGAAACATCAGATAATTTCTTGATAATATCTTTATCACCCACCCAACCGTTCTGTGCATAAAAAACATGTGACATTTTTGCGTGCACAGCCCGTCCTGTGGCGGTTGCGTGTTCTTGATGTGTTTTTGTACTTAATATTTGTTCCAATTTATTTGTCATAGTTTGAAATCCTTATCATATCATCATCAACACTCAAATTGCGGGACAGCGTATTCCACAACATATTATGCCAAGACATTTCAGGCGCATTTTTGTTTGGTGAAAATCCATAAATATACAATTCATCACGGGCGCGTGTCATGGCAACATACAGCAATCTATAACTTTCTTCTATATCTTTGGACAACTGTTTGGCACGCAATTCTTCAAATTCCGGAGAAAAACCATCAGGGGCATGCGGAGTCCAAACCCATACAGGCATATCCGTATCTGGCAAATCGTAAACTTCGTGAGATTTTGGCATAGATGTTGTATCTATTAAAAACACTGCGCGCGATTGCAACCCCTTGCTGCCATGTATGGTGACAATACGCACCCCAGAACCCGAATCCATGTCGCGTTTAATTTCGCTGTTGCCGGTAATGAACCATTTGATAAATTGGCGCAATGCACCCGGACACGTGCGTTCATACGCAAGACATATAGTAATAAACTCTTCCAACGGGTCTATGATTTGTTCGCCAAGTGCCGCAATAAATTTCTGGCGCACATCATTAGTATTCAGGACATATGTAAAGAAACTGTACGGCCCCAGATGGCGAGATTTTTCCATCAAGTCAACCAAAACAGAATATATATCTGGATGCAGTTTATTAACAAAATCTAAAACCGTTGCTTTTGGGGCATCGGACGATTCTTTGACGCGGCGGATGTTTTCTTCGTTACGCGCAGCACAGATTTTATATACCACCGCATCATTTAATCTGAACACAGGACTTTTTAACACGCACGCCAAAGAATAATCATCAGACGGATTTATACAGAACCGCAACAGATTCATAAGATCGCGCACAACCGGGAAATTAGGTAATATTATGCGGTCACTGCCGGCAACATCAATTCCGCGACGTTTTAATTCATTTGCCATTGGTACCGCCAAAGGATGTCTGTTTTGAACCAGAATCATGATATCATGTGGTTTGTATTTTTTACCAGACAACAAAGATTCTATTTTATCTGCAATGTCACGAATATATTCTTTGCGCGCGATATCAGTATCTTGGTCTTTTGGGGTATGTAACGCATGAATTTCCACCGCACCGGTTTCACCGACACGAAAACATTTATGCGGATTGTTTATAAAACCTGTGCGCGCCATAACATTTGTATCACCAAAAAACATATCCACCGTTTTTAATATCGGTTCAACAGAACGGAAACTTTGTGTCAATGGAACCTCACGAATTTGTCGTGCGTTATTCTTGATTTGTTGGGCGATATGTTCGCGACTTTCTGCGAACGCGTTTGGATCCGCACCTTGAAAACCATAGATAGACTGTTTGGTGTCACCCACGACAAACAATGACCGTGGTGTGCCAGTTTTGTCACCATCCACAAAGAAATCACCCGCCAACATTTGCAATAATTCCCACTGCAACGGGCCGGTATCTTGGGCTTCATCAACCAATATGTGCGACAATGATAAATCCATTTGCGACAAAACCCAACCCATGGTTTCAGGATTTGAAAATAAACGATGTGTATATAAAATCAAATCTTCAAAATCCAAAACATTGTGAATCTTTTTTAATTCCATATATTTTTTTGCAAATGCCGCAGATAAATCAAACAATGCTATGCTGGCATCGTAAATATCCCGATTTATACGAAATACATTTTCGTTAAAAACACGCTCTTTTTCATCAGCCAAATAATCATAATTTAATCCGCGTTGAATTATTGTTCCGGCACTTATTAAATACGCAGACTTGTATTCTTGAAAATCTATTGTGTTTTTAATGTACTGTTCTGTTAAACAAATAAGTTTCTGTAATGTTTTGCCGGGCTTTTTTTCGTTGCGCGCGCATTCCAGGATAAATTCCAGTTTTTTTATGTCTTTTTTTGCATGATTTTGATTTTTGATATTTAATTTTTTTTCAATCGTATCAATAAAATAATTTCTATACTTATCAAAACTCTTTACCATAAAAAAGTGTTTATATTGTTGTCCGATATTTTGCAATAAATCGTCTAATTTATACTCTGATATCCGTCCCACGATGTAATCAAAGGCGTTGACTGTTCGGGCGTCATTTGATGAAGATGTAATAAGATGGTTTAATGCGTCATTTAATAATACCCGCTGTGGTGCGTCAGATATCAAAGACCAAGATGGTGATATACCTGCCTCGGTTGGAAAACGGTGTAAGATTTCTTCACAAAAACTGTGTATTGTTTTTATTTTTAATATTTCAGGATTATCAATATATCTGAAAAATATATCACGGGCATGCCCAATATCCGCAACGGTTGGATTTTGATTTTTAGAAATCCCAATCAACAATTCTGCCAATTCTTCATCCGAAGACATTGCCCATTCCCGCAGCGCCGCCAATATACGATTGCGCATTTCGCCCGCCGCCGCATTTGTATAGGTCAGACACAATATTCCCCCCATATCAACATCACCGCGAAACAATATTCTTAACAAACGCGCGATTAAAACACTGGTCTTGCCGGTGCCGGCGTTCGCCTGGACCCATGCGTTAATTGTTGGTTCTGCGGCAATTTCTTGTTCGGCGGAAAGAATATCTTTTTTTATCATTTATGTCCTTGCTTTGTTAATGAAAGTTTAGTATAAAGTCTTGGAAACTGCAAGGACATATCTGGTCAATTTGTTGGGGGGCAAGGAAAATGAATCTTAGTAATATTTTTGTTATTATTGGTCTTTCTGTTATGGGGTTGTTGGTTGTCGCGCTGATTGCACTGTTTTTCATATCCCGAAAATCACAGAAAGTTATGGAATCTGTGGTTTCTATTATGACCGCCCCAGACCGCGCAAAAATTACAGATGCTTCACGGGTATTGCAAATGATAATGGCAGATGAAATTAAGCGCATTATCGCATGTTTTCAAAATATGCAATCTGCATTAAACGCACAAATTGAATCAGCGCAAAAATTGCACCAAGAATTGTCCGCGCGCAATGAAGAATTGGTTAATGTCGCAGATAGTGCCATTC
The DNA here is from genome assembly GCA_905234465.1 of uncultured Alphaproteobacteria bacterium. Taxonomy (GTDB): domain Bacteria; phylum Pseudomonadota; class Alphaproteobacteria; order Rs-D84; family Rs-D84; genus Enterousia. The sequence goes on from CAJOHU010000001.1 coordinate 89,492, forward strand.
AACGCGTTGTTCAAATGACGGGACGCATGGATAATACTGTATCTGGGCTGGGGCAAATTGTGACATCTGAATCGTGGAACAATGTGGTTGCGGCAACAGATAGATTCGCGCAAACGGTCACGAATACATTAAACCAAATACACGATACTACAAATGAATCTGCTGAAAAAATATCGGTAATTGATACTAAAATTGCCCAATGGACAGATACCAGCAAAAAACTTAGCACGGAATTACAAAACGCTATTGAGAACAATACAGAACAATTCCAAAAAATGACAGAAAATGCGAATACTGTCCAAGGTCAATTATCTGAATTGGCACAGAAAAGCGTTGAAGGATTCAATGAAATCAAAGAATCCGCCACAGATTATGAGAATGTGTTGACTGAAAACAACAAAATATTAAATACATACCTTACAAAACTGGATACTTTCGGAAAACAAAGCAAAAAACAATTAACCGCCCAAGTAAACACACTGACTAATACCGCAAATGTTGTAGGAGCCCAGGTGTTATTGACCGAATCGTCGGTTGAAAAGCAAATCAAGAAATTAACTGATGCAGTAGAAGCATTGATGACCAGTGCAACCGAAACAGAAAGTTCTGTACGCGGCATATCCACAGAACTGTCCGGGCTAACCAATCATTTTGAAAGCGAAATTAAAGATTTTGCCGGCGATGTCGTTGATGAATTAAAAACTGTATCTGGGGTTGCAAACAATACATTAAAAGACACAAAAACCGCCGCAAATGCGTTTTCAGAATCGGTAAAGTCTATGGCAACAGGCGTGCGCGAAACATTGATAGAAATGAATGCGGCACACACACAACTGACCGGACAATCCGAAGGTCTAATCAAAATGTCTGTTGATACGACTGCACAGTTGAAACCACTTTCTGATTTGATTAAAAAGTACTATGATGCCCTGCCCGAATTGGCGCGACAATCTGGGGATGCGGGAATTGGACTTGGCAAGATTGTATCAGAACTGGACGAAAAAATCGCCAACGTCCGCGATACAGTTGAAAAATCAACCGTCGCGATATCTGATTCCGCAATAAAGTTGGAAAACCTTGCGGGGGCATCACGGCAACAAATGATTGATTTGATGTCAGATTATGCCAAGGCAGTTGATACCATGCAAACATTGAACAAGCAAATGATGGTCGCACGCGCGGCGGCACCAATGGATGCGATGAAATCAACAGTTTCTGATGTACCAATGCCACGCGTTAGTGGACGCGATTTCTTGTCTGAAAGTGCGCGCGATTTTGATAAGTTGTATGAACAAACCATAGATTTAACACGCGCAATGGGGGGCGAAATTCCCGATGTTGTTTGGAAAAAATATCATGATGGCGATAAAACTATATTCGCCAAATGGATGGCAAAAATCATTCGTGCGGCAAACAAAAAGCAAATTCGGGATTTGTTAAAATCTGATTCTGTATTCAAATCCCAGGCAAACCAATTCGTACGCAGTTTTGAAAAGATTCTTGTTGGTGCCAAACAAACGGATACAGCAGACAAGATTGTCGCAAATTTAATTAAAACAGATTTAGGAATAATATATTCCGCATTGGCACAGTAATAATAAAAAAAGAACCGCCAATGTGGCGGTTTATCTTTATTTAGAAATCACTGATTCATATCCCTTGGATTGCCGCCACAGCATTTCATCGTACAGCATGCCGATATATTGCATTAATCGCGAATCCATTTGATTCTTGATGGGACATAAAATGTAATCGGGCCAAATACCAACATCAAGAAAATCGTTGGCATCACAAGTATTCTTTTGGCGTACATCTAAATCATTTGGCATATTCGCACGTGCAGATAAAATATCCATATTATTCTTGGCCGGTAAAAACCACGCGACCTTGAACGAATATATTGTTTCTAGGCCGTGCATACGAAACCAATTTATCATCTGACGTATATATTTTGGCTCTATGACATCATATATAAAATTCTTGCCTAAGTTTTGAATTATTTCTGTTTCAGGCACGCCGTATAACCATTTCTTCTGACCAGGTTGCCAAAAATCACGATTCACCCATAATTTGGTTGCCAATGGTGTTGTTAAAAAATATTCTTCATCGCGAAAATAATACTGGTTGCCATCTGATTCGCCTGGTCGCATATCACGTGTTGTCGCAGATTTTAAATTGTAAAACAGCCCATCTGGCAATGTATTCTTGATAAAATATGACTTGCCACTGCCCGATGGACCCGTGCAGAATAAAAGCGTGTTTTGCATATTTGCCCCCTTTTGTTCTAAAATCAGGGGGCGTCAAAAGACGCCCCCCCCATTTGATTAATCTTCCAAGAAACTGCGTAACTTGCGCGCCCGCGTCGGGTGTTTAAGTTTATTCAGTGCCTTTTGTTCAATCTGACGAATACGTTCACGGGTCACACCAATGTATTCACCAACTTCTTCCAATGTACTGGTCTTATTTGTACTCATCCCAAAGCGTTGACGCAGAACAGTTTCTTCTTTTGGATCCAATTCAGACAGAATCTGAGTGACAATTTTACGCAGATTCTTTTGTGCCGCCGACGTAAACGGATTTTTTGCTGTTTCATCCGCAATGATTTCCATACGCGAACTGTCGTCTTCGGTACCAACAGGCGCTTCAAGCGAAATTGGTTTAAGATTTACCTTCATTGCCTTGTGAATCTTTTCCACCGGCAGATATACAATCTTGGATAATTCTTCGGCGGTTGGTTGACGGCCATATTTGTGCATAAACTGACGTGATGCACGTTGAATCTTGTGTATATTATCAATCATATGCACCGGTATACGAATGGTGCGCGCCTGGTCTGCAATACTGCGCAAGATGGCCTGCTGTATCCAATTTGTGGCATATGTAGAAAACTTGTTTCCCAAACGATAGTCAAATTTATCAACCGCCTTCATTAGACCAATATTACCATCTTGAACTAAATCAGAAAAATCCAGTCCCAGACCGCGATTGCTGCTTTTTTTGGCAAACTTAATCACCAAACGCAGGTTGGCTTCTATCATTTCGCGTTTTGCACGGGCCGCCTCGCTTTGCCCACGACGAACCAGTTCAACAACCTTTTTATATTCCGATGTAGGCTGACCTGTCTCGTTCGCAATCGCCGTGATATCTTCTTGGATTTTTGCAATATCGGCGCCATGCTTTTTGGCAAAGTTCACCCACACAGGATTTTTATGTTTCAGCAATTTCTTGACCCAATTACGATTTATTTCGTTTCCAGTATATTCTGCCAAGAAATCTTCACGTTTAATCTTGTTTGCCATGGCAAGACGCAACAATTTGCCTTCAAGTCCCATAAGCAACTGGTCACGTTGGGTCAATTTCTCCATAATTTCTGCGATACGATCGTCATTCATACGAATCTTGCTAACATGCTCAAACAAAGTTAGGCGCATTTTATTGTACTTTACTTCCAATGCTTCGTCACGCTTTGACGATGTTAACAAATTCTCTAAACGCATAGCCTGAAGTTTCTGCATGCTATTAAAAGTGCGTTTAATTTTTGCAAATAAATCTGAAACCGTCGGCATAAGTGCTTCTTCCATAACCGGAATCGGCACACCCGAAGTTCCACGTGGCGTATCTTCTTTTTTGTTGCCGTCTTCATCCAATATATCGTCATCTTCATCGTCGTCATCTTCATCGTCGGAAACAGGTTCTTCTAAATCGTCCAAATCGTCATCGTCCAAATCATCAACTTGATCTACACCTTTGGATCTAAGTGTTTCGGAAATCGCCGCCACAGATTTCTGTTCGGCATCAGATGAATACATTGCTTCCAAATTGATAATATAACGCAAACGAATGTCTTCATTTAACAGTTGCTGATACCAATCCAACATCGCTTGAATCGTCATAGGACTTTCACACAGACCGTAAACCATTAAACGGGACGCGGCTTCTATACGTTGGGCGATTGCGACTTCACCTGCGGCGGTTAATAACTGAACCATACCAATTTGTTTTAAATACGATTGAACAGAATCTTGAACGCCCAAAACCAATGTGCCGGTTTGACTGCGTTCCAATTGTTTCGCATAGTGTTCATAATCTTCTTCGTTAACATCAACCTGTTCGGCATCGTTATTCAAAAGATTACGATATTTTTCAACGTTTTCATCAGAATCTTCATCGTAATATTTTTCTAAATCTTTGGAAAAACCTTCGTTTTCAATAAATTCCAGTCCCAAATCTTGCCGAAAGAAATCTTGAACTTCATCCTGTTCATCGTCAGGAATTTCATCAGCGCCAACCGCAGCGTTGAAATCCATTTGAGACAAATAACCATTTTCCAATGATGAAACCGCCAGTTTTTGAAGATTTTCTGGCAAAGAATCTACCAATAATTTGGTTGCGCTATCAAGTTTTTTGGACATCAAAAACCCCATGCTTTATGGTTTGATAAATTATTTCTTTTTTGCCGACTTTTCCGCATTGCGATTCGCCTTGGCCACCGCGTCGTGCAACGCAGATTCAGACAACAAACCCAAAACTATCGGACTTTGAATCTGAATTTCCGAATAATTCTTGTGCGTTTTATTACGAACAGACGCAACTGTCGGATTTGTGCTGCGCATAAGGCGCGCAATCTGACCATCGGATAATTCCGGACAATTCTTTAAAACCCATAAAATACCACCCAAACGGTTTTGACGATGTAATTTCGGCGTATAGCCCACACCTTTTTTATTCTGGGCGTTTTGAGCACGCACAATATTTTCACGCAACGTCAATCGCGCATTTGGATCAGATTCACAGTTTTTAATATCTTCACGGGTAAGTTGACCATTCAAGATTGGGTCAAGTCCTTGAATTTTTTGGACTTCGGCATCTGCGATATTCTTAACCTCTAATTCATGAAGTCCGCAGAATTCAGCAATTTGTTCAAATGTCAATGCAGTGTTTTCAATTAACCACAAAGCAGTGGATTTAGGCATATATGGGTAATTCATAAAAAATCCTCTTGTTCGCTGTCGCTAAATATAGCACAAAAACTATTATATTCAAGGGGTTTTTTATAAAATATTTTACTGTTTTTTCACCAGTTTAAAACCACCCGGAATATCGGTCACTGTCCAACCCGCAGAATCTATTTTCGCACGCAATTCATCCGCCAATGCAAAATCACGATTCTTCTTGGCATCTGCACGTTTCGCGGCCAATTCTTGAATTTCCGCCGGTGCAGTTTCGGATTCCGCCGCCAACAGTTTTTTTGCCCTGTCCGCCAATTGCAACCCAAGCAATTCATCAACAAAATCTAACAGTGCCAATTTTGTTGGGGTATTTATCGTCTGATTTTTCAACATATCTTGAACAACGACCAATGTTTCCGCGGTTTTCAGGTTGTCGGAAATCGGCGTCAAAATCTTGTCATGCCATTCGTTATACAAATCTTGGTTGACCGGTTCCGTATCGCCCGCGGCCATTAAATCGGCAATTTTACGAACCATGTTTTTATAGCCCGCCGCCGCCGCATCCAAAGATTCAAATGCAAAATCCATAGGTTGACGATAGTGCCCCTGAAGCAACAAATAACGAAATGCCATTGGGTCATAGCCGCGCTCTATCAATCCGCGCACAGTATAGGATGTGCCCGAAGATTTTGACATTTTACCGTCTTTCAACATTAACCATGCCCAATGAACCCAATAATGAACCCATGGCGCACCAACGATTGGTTCAGATTGTGCAATTTCGTTGGTATGATGAACCTTGATATGTTCTTGACCACCGGTGTGAATATCAAAATGATTGCCCAGGTATTTCATACTCATTGCGCTACATTCCAAGTGCCACCCGGGGAAACCGACACCCCATGGACTATCCCATTCCATTTGGCGTTTTACATCGGTCGGCGAAAATTTCCACAACGCAAAATCTGTAATATTGCGTTTATTGTTGTTTTCAATACGGGCACCACCACGCAATTCGGACAAATTCTGACCACCCAATTTGCCATAATCATGTAACTTTGATGTATCATAATAAATTCCGTCACCGGGTATTTCATAGGTAAAACCAAGTTTTTCCAGTTTCTGAATCAATTCAATTTGTTCTTTGATATGATCGGTCGCACGCGGTGTATGTGTTGGGCGCATGATGTTTAATAAATCCATATCAGAAAAGCAACTGTTCATGTATTTATTCGCAACATCCCAAACAGAAAGATTTTCACGTGCGGCACCCTTTTCCATTTTGTCTTCGCCGGTATCTTCGTCACTTGTTAAATGCCCTACATCAGTAATGTTCATAACATGATTTACCGTATACCCATTTGCCAAAAACATACGTTTCAACATGTCGTTGTTAAAAAATGCCCGCATATTCCCAATATGTTGGTCCCAATATACCGTCGGGCCACAACCATAAAAACCGACATGATTTGGTGTAATTGGTACAAAATCTTCAACTTTGCGGGTCATTGTGTTATAAAGTCTTATTTGCATGGTAACATCCTTATATCTTGGTATCGGTTATAATAACAAAAGTATGAAAAATAAGCAAACACTATGTTTGCAAAAAACATATTAACAACAACAGTAAAAATTTATAAATGGTATTGTCATCGCACAGTATTGTGTCAGATTTTCATAACCAAGTCAATCTAATTTTCGTTTGCGCGCGGGTGGCAATGTTCATAAATATCCATAATTTCTGACATGTTTACTTTGGTATACAGTTGGGTTGTAGACAATGATGAATGCCCCAATAATTCTTGCAGACTGCGTAAATCTGCCCCGTCTGACAACAATGCTGTCGCAAAAGTATGACGCAATGCATGCGGCGTTACATAATCCGGTAATTGCAAGTAATGACGCAATTTTTCAATAACTTTTTCAGCCATGCGCGCAGACATAGGAAGTCCCCGAACGCTGCGAAATAATTCATCATCTGATGCATTTCCAAATGGACGCAATGCGATATATTTTTCTATGGCGCGATTCACCGCCGGCAGAACAGGCACCATGCGTTCTTTTGAACCCTTGCCCGTTATGCGCAGTGATTCTGGGGCGCACGCAACATCAATGTTTTTTAACGATAACGCTTCGGAAATTCGCAGACCACAACCAAACAGCAATGTCACCAATGCCCAATCACGCGCCGCAATCCATGGTTCATTACCATCAATTACGCGAATGGCGTCCCCCATATCTGCAACATCAGATGCATCAATGGCCTTGGACAATTTCTTTGGTACGCGCGGCGAAGATATTAAACCAATCGCGTCATTTTTTATACCATGATATTTGTCTATGTATTTATAAAACCCGCGCAAAGCAGACAACGCTCGTGCCGTAGATTTGAAAGATAATTCACGTTTCTGACGATCCGCCAACCACGCGCGAAAGCAAATCGTGTCTGCGTTCGCAATATCATTAATTTTTACTGTGCCACCATTAAAAACATCAAAAAATTGCAGGAAATCGTCAATATCTGCACCGTACGCCAATGCGGTATGCGCCGAATAATTACGCGTTTTTATTAAATAATTCGTAAATTCATCAACAAATTCTTGCATGTTTATTTTATTTCAAATATTGCAGATACAGTCACAGAAACATCAGTATCTTTGCCTGTAATTGCGCCGCCCGCATAAGACGCGCCTGTGTCCATCGCCATTTCTGCCTTAGCCAGACGGAAATTTGCAACCGGTTGCACACTGTACGATGAATTTGCGCCATATGACACCGCCAACATACGCCCCGCTTTGCGTCCATCGCCCGCCGCCAAAGCATTCGCCCGCGAACGCGCGTTTTCAACCGCATCACCAAGGCATGATTCCAAAATAGGTTTCAATGTTTCCGCCGATGTGAACATACGTAAATTCGTCACAAAAACATCGGTTTTTCCGGCAAATTCGGTTAAGACCTGTTCTATGGTATCAATGTCGGACGCAGACACATCCAATGCGATTGTCGTTTCAACACCCACAAATTCAGATTTATGTGTTGATTCATTCCATTCATGTTTTTCATAAGAATTAAATTCACTGGTTTGAACCTTGACATCCAATGTCTTTAAATATTTATTTATATCGGCAACCTTGGACGATGCGACCTTCATAGATTTTGCCGCGCTTTTGTCTGTGACACTGACGCGAATGGTAATTGCAGTCCGGTCTTTTGGCGCAGATGTTAGACATTCGCCACCGACACTTATTGTGCGCGGCTGGGCTATACGATTTATCGCGCCCCACCCCAATACCAACACGCACAGCGCGCCTGCTATTATGCCGATTGTTTTATTGCTCATAACTCCCCCCTTGTGATTTATTATTTTTTTGTTCCCAACATTACATGACGCACACGTGACATCGTTTTATCCGCAATTTTGCGGGCAACAGACGCGCCCTGTGCCAAAGCCGCATCCAATTCATCGCGATGTGTCATTAAGTAATCATAACGTTCACGCATCGGCGCCAACACAGAATCCAATTTTTCAAACAATATCGTTTTTGCAGTGCCATATCCCAAACCACCCGAACGGAAACGCGCCGCCAAATCTGCAACTTCGTCCGCAGTCGCAAAATGCCGATACAACATATATATTGTTGATGTTTCGGGGTCTTTGGATTCATCGGGGGTTTTGCTGTCCGTTATAATGCGCATAATTTTCTTTTTCAATTCGCCCCCCGATGCCATAAGCGGTATTGTATTATCGTAAGATTTGCTCATTTTCCGACCATCAAGTCCCGGTATAATTCCCGCATCCGGCATAATTTGCGGCTCAGGCAATTTGAATAAATCGCCATATATCGTATTAAAATGCCCGGCAATGTCACGCGCAAATTCTACATGTTGTTTTTGGTCTGCGCCAACAGGAACAATATCTGAATTATACAACAATATATCCGCCGCCATCAGTATCGGATATACATACAGCCCCATATTTACACCCAAATCTGCATCATTTCCGGCGGCGATATTGCGTTCGGTTGCCGCCTTGTACGAATGGGCGCGATCCATTAACCCCTTGGGCGTGACATTGGTCAGCATTGTGGTCAATTCACAAACCGCCGGCACATCCGATTGCCGGAACAACAACACATTATCCATATTAAATCCCAATGACATTATAATTGCCGCAATATGATAAGTATATTCGCGCACCGCATCCGCATCATGCATCATGTTTAGCGCATGCAAATCTGCAATAAAGATTATTGTTTTATGCGCATGCGAAATATCGCGCATTTGCCGCAACATACCAACATAGTTGCCCAAATGAACGTCACCTGTGGGCTTAATACCCGATAAAAAAATCTTGTTGTCTGACATTTTATAATCTTTTATTTATGTTTTGTTAATTATACATCGTTTATTTGGGAAAATCAAACAAAAATCCGCCACATGGGCGGATTTTCTGATTTCTTTGACGTTTGCCAGAATATTAACGTGAATAAAATTCAACAACCAATTCTGGAAACATCTGAACCGGATACGGAACGTCGGCAAATGCCGGAACACGTGTATATGTCGCAACAAAATTCGCACCATCTACATTGATATAGTCCGGTGTATTGCGTTCGCCCGATTCCAATGCCAAAACCACCAACGGCATTTGTTTTGCTTTATCGCTTACCGTGATGACATCACCAGGTTTAACCTGATATGATGCAATCTTGACACGTTTGCCGTTAACATAAATATGACCGTGGCTTACCAACTGACGCGCAGAAAAGACAGTCGGCGCAAATTTAGCACGATATACAACCGCATCCAAACGACGTTCCAACAACCCAATCAAATTGTCGGGTGTATCGCCACGCATATTGTTTGCTTCAAGATAATATGCACGGAACTTTTTTTCGCCGATGTTGCCATAGTATCCTTTCAGGGTCTGTTTCGCACGCATCTGCTTTGCATAATCAGTCATGTTGCCGCCACGTGAAGTTGGCCCATGCTGACCCGGTTTATATTTACGTTTGTTGAATGGAGATTTAGCCTGCCCCCACAGGTTTACACCCAAACGGCGACCAATCTTTAATTTACGGGTATTACGTTTTGCCCCATCTCTTGCCATAATTTTATCCTTTTGGTTTTTAATTGTGCCAGGCGTTTGACAGGAACCTTATCACAGATGGGACCAAAACGCACCATCGCTTAATCAGTCCTGGTATTACCCAGCGGTGCCTATACTATATTATTTATTTTGGAAAATCAAGCAAAATCGGCACCAGTCACATCGGCAATAAATTCTTCGTTTTCCATCCCGCGAATAACAACATCACAAATCGTGCGCGGTGGAATCAGAGCCCCTATGATTTTTACCGGTATGTCGTGCGGCGTGCGCGCAATGTTGTCTGATTCAACCAAAACCGATGTTTTGTTGCCAATCTGATTCCGCATAAAATTCTGCATATTTTCCGCCGCCGCATCGGTTATCGCCCTAACCCGCCGTTTAGATTCACCGCGCGGAATTTGATTCGGCATTGTTGCTGCAACTGTGCCGGGGCGTGGGGAATAAGGAAACGCATGAATATGAATAGGTTTTAATTCCCGAATCAATGCCAAGGTTTCATCAAACAATTCCGGTGTTTCACCCGGAAATCCGCAGATTATATCCCAACTGAAACTTATTTGCCCATTCGCCAATTCCACCAATTTCCTGACCGTATCCGCGCTGTGCCGCCGCCGCATAGCCCGTAAAACAGTATCCGAACCAGACTGCATAGAAAGGTGCAAATGCGGCATGAACCGCGAATCTGATTGCATAATTTCAATAATATCCCGAATAGCAGGCACCGCCGGGTCAACCGAAGATAATCGTAAACGCCGTAATTCGGGGACATCTTGCAATAATTGGCGACACAAATCTGAAATCAAAAATGTTTTGCCTTTATATTCATTGATGTACGATGCAGCATCTACACCCGTCAGTACAACTTCGCCAAAACCGTTTCTGGTTGCGTCTTTTACAGAATCAAGTATATTCACATAATCAAAAGACACCGCCGGACCACGCAAAAGGCGCGTTATACAATAAGTGCAATCATGATTGCATCCGTTCTGAATCTGAACGAATTTCTTGGACAATTTGTCTTCGGCATCAAATGTGCCATGAATCGTACCACAATTTATACCCCCGGGGACGGCGTCCATATATGCCTGAATGTTCATTTTATCTGAATTTGGAATCACAAAAACCCCAGGAATCTTTTGAAATAATTCCGGATTGCGTGTCGCCCCGCAACCAGTCACAAATATCGGCAAACCGGGGTTTTCGCGGGCGATTTTTCGCACAGCCTGACCGCACTGACGTTCGGCTTCGGCGGTAACAGAACATGTGTTGACCAACGCCCCACAAATTCCGTGCGTTTCCAGCATTGTTTTTATCTTTTCGCATTCCATTGCGTTAAGGCGACAACCGAAAGACAATGTTTTTATATATTTTTTATCATTTTCTACTTGCATTTTGACCATCCTTGGGTCATTATAACGAGGCTAAAATATATTTCAACAAAGGATTTATAATGGCACGCACAACAAATTCTGACACATTACCGTTCGTGGAAAGCAGATATGAACTTGGGATGTTGGCATCTCAGCGCGTTCGTGATTTGAATGGTGGCGCGACACCGGTTGTAGAACGCGGCAAAGACAAACCAACGGTCACTGCGCTGCGCGAAATCGCCAGTGGCAAATTAGATGTTGAAAATCTGCGCCACGAATTTGTTCAGTCTTATAAAGAAACACCTGTCGTTGAAAACCCAGAAGAAACACTGGAAGTCAACAGCGCGGACCCGGCATTGCGTGAAATTGATGCAGAATTAGAAGACACATTGGTTGCGGAAGAATCTGTGGACGCGGCGGATTTAGTTGCCGAAGATGTACCAGATGACGATGCATCCGATGACGAATAGGTCATAAATTCGGAGATGTCGCATAGTTGGTCTAGTGCGCCACATTGGAAATGTGGTATACGGGCAACCGTATCAAGGGTTCGAATCCCTTCATCTCCGCCAGATTAAAATCTTAAAAATCCGCCATTTGGTGGATTTTTTGATTTTAACAGTGGGGATGAAGGGATGTGTGCGA
>CAJOHU010000002.1 GCA_905234465.1 uncultured Alphaproteobacteria bacterium
AATTATCCGCAAATACCGCAGACGCCGCAAAAATTGCGGATATTACGATAAATATGCGTTTGATACTCATCTGATACTTCCCTTTCCCTTAATTTCCAACACTAAAAGTATAACAAAAAGGTACCTTTTTGTTATGCCCCGAAACCGGCAAAAATGGGCGAACACAAAAAGTGGCTGCGTGCCACGGAATCTGTGGCTTTGCGGAAAAAATTAAAAAAATTAAAAAAAGTTAAAAAAAGGGGTGGACAAAAAGGTACCTTTTTGTTCCACTCAACGGCGCAGAAATTGCGCCTTATAAGTGATTATTCCAGAGAGCCGGTTCTCCTCCGGTAATCACCCACAAAATTTTTCAAATTTTGCGGGGCCCGATAGAGGAGTACGGTGCGGAACACCGGGAGGTGGTTAGAGCATTCGTTATTATTTTGTATTCTCTGACCACCCCGGCGGGTGCTACCCGCCACCCCTCCGGTAATCACCCACAAAATTTTCCAAATTTTGCGGGACCCGATAGAGGGGAACTTACACCGCCCGGTCTGCGGTGTGACGATTTTCTGGAACCCCCCTACCCCGGTGCCGTTCGGCACCACCCCTTCCCACAGGTAGGGGGACTTAACACTAACCACTATTATAGGTAAAGGGAATCAAAAAGGTGGCATTTGCCACCGTACTAACCACCCCAGCGTACAAAATTCTAAACAATTAATATTCTATCTCTTGCGCTAATTCTTTCGCGTATGCCGAACCACGCCCCAACGGTCCGATAGCCAAAACTCTGGCTTTTAAAGTTCCTAACCTTAATTCCGCTGTTTTTCTGGCATTGGTTTCTTTTGCCAAATTTTTCTTAAGTTCTTCTATCTCTGCTTGCAGCTCTTCAATTGTTGGCTCTGCTTTTTTTGATTTGTTCAACTTTCGTGCCATTTCACGCATAATTTCTTCGTAATTATCCGGGTATTTCAGACTCTGTACTTCGTGTTCTAAAGAAACCCGTATCCCTTCTCTATCAGCTTTGGTTGAAACCTTGGTACCATAATGTTTATCATTCCATTGGGTTTCTTCGGCCTGTTTAAATTTAGTTATTTTTTCTATGATTGGTGTATACGGTTCATTTGCTGCATTTGGGACACTCCAATATTGAACCAGTATTTGTGGATCCACCTTATCAATTAATTTGTGATAGATAGTAAAGAATGTCTTTGGGTCATCACATTCATCGGTAATAATCCATGGACCAGATTCTTTTGGGTCCGCATTTATCATATGTTCTTTTTTCACAGATTTTAAGACTTTTTTATCTTCAATTTCATTTAATATATCTTCAAATTTTTTATCGCCACTCATATATTTTAAAAGCCGATATAAATCGCGTAAAAAGTGTTTTCCCAAAACAGATGTGGAATTTTCCTTGGCGGAGCGTATCTCGCTGTCCAATCTGTTTAAAGATTTGTCGTGCCAAATCATAGATGAAATGTCTTGATTAACTTTTTTCCCTTCTAATGTTTGTATAAACACCTTTTTAACATCCACGTTCGTCTTTCCAGACAACAATAAACTGGCTGCTTCTTTTACCGATAGATACTTCATTTGTGGCATTTTCTTTCCTTTTGGTTTTATAATTTTATTTCTTTAAATAATTTGTCGGGTTATATGATTTGGTTCCTTTACGAATTTCAAAGTGCAATTGAGGCTGATTAACTTTACCGGTTTGCCCAACAGTTCCTATTTTCTGCCCCACAGAAACACGTACACCGCGCCGCACACTCATAGAATTCAGATGTGCATAAACCGTCATCCATCCACCGGCATGCTGAATTATAATCAGATTCCCCATACCGCGGACTTCATTACCCGCATATGCGACAACACCATTTTCCGCCGCGACGACCCCCGTTCCCAACGACGCCGAGATATTAATTCCATCGTTATACAGCCCGCCTGTCTTGGCACCATAGTGCGATAAAACTGTTCCGCGCACCGGCCAAGTAAATTTGGAAGATGAACGTGCCGCAATTTTTTCTGGTTGCGACTTGGTGGTTGCAGATGTTTTTGGGTTGGTTGCGGGTTTAGGCTCTTGCTTTTGCTTTGTCTTTTTTGCATCAGAATTTGTCTTTGTTTGCTTTTGTGTATTTTTCTGGGCTGGCTTTGGCTCCGGTTTCGCCTTAGGCTTATCGGTTATAACATTTTTTGATACTTTTGATTCTGGCAAATTTGGGACCCGCAATTTTTGCCCGACAGTTAGTGCAAATGGCGCACGCAGTCCATTCATAACCGCCAAATCGTTCACCGGAATTTCATACCGCCGCGACAAAGAATACAGTGTATCACCACGCGCCACAGTCACGGTCTTTAACGGCACGCGCACATCGGTTGTTTTTTTCGGTGCCGATTTTGCCGAGGATTTTTCTTGAGCATTTTTTGCCACGGGCGTTTGTTTCATCGGTTTTGTTTCCGGTTCTTTGACCGATTCGGTTTTTGGTTTATCGGCGACTTTGACCGGTTCAGATTTTAATTTTAAAACCTGACCTATTCTTATTGTGTATGGCGATTTCAGATTATTCGCGCGTGCCAATTCATCAACCGTCGTATTATTATCGCGCGCAACCGAATACAGTGTATCACCACGCCGCACGATAATCATTCCCACCGCCGCCCGTACCGGCACATTTAATTCTTGATTTTTATATTCAGGAATATCCAAAACATCATCAGGTTCGAATTCAGATTCCGATTCGGTTTCTATTTCCGCCGTTGGTTCCGATTCTTGGACATCATCCGGTTTAATCGGTTCAACCGATTCCGATTCACCCGGCGCCTTTTCTGCATCTGGCTGCGGTTTTAATACATAATCATCAACCGCGGCATAATTTACATAATCATCCATTCCAACCGAACCGTATAATTCAGGGGACGCATACATTCCGTAATCAGACACCGCAGAATTATAAATTTCTGGTTCTGTATCTGGGTCTGCCAACATGGCGGGATATCGTTCAGATATAAATTCCCCAACCGTATCCGGCAATGCGGTTATTTTTGGCTGTAAATCACATGACGCAAAAATTGCGCCAATCGCACATATCCACAATGCCATAAAAATTTTTCTCATACCTGAATTATATCACAAAAAACGATATTCCCAAACGGAAAACAAAACCCCACCCGATTGGTGGGGATTAAGATAATTTTTATTTCTTATTATCAGCAATATTATTTATAAGGACAAACAAATACCGCGCTTGGTATATCATCAGTTTTTAATGAATCTTTTTTGTTGTATGTTATGAAGTCACCCTGTAGAACCGACGCGAAATCAGCAATGTCGTTCATTTTTTCATCAAAAGAAGCATCATCTACAGAAACATAAAGCAGAGAAGCACTTCTGCTTCCGTGATGATATTGCAAATCTTGGGGATTATAACCATACGCAGTAACAGAATACCTAAGATTCATCAAACAGTCTGATTGTGAATCCGTTGAGTCTTGAAGGAACGCAATATATCCACCATCGTTTGTTTTTATTCCAACGACATTACTAGAAACTTCTATTACCTCTGATATGGCAGTTTTCCTAACTTTATTAAGATACATATCAATAATCATATTGCGTTTTTCGGTATCGGACGGCAAAATAATTTCATTAAAACAATACGCATCACGAATAGTATCATCGTTAGATTCGCACGGATTAATTGGGACACATGCCAGAGTCTTTTCCACCCAAACATATTTGTCTGGATATTTTTCACATAAACTTCTTCTGTCTGCCGCACTTGGCACCGCAGACGCCGCATTTACCACCGCCAAACCGGCGATTATTGATAACAAAGTTTTTTTCATTTTTTCTCCTTTTTTTATTTTGTTTCTGTTTATCAAGATTTTGCTAATCGCCCCACCAAAACTCTTCATCAACGGCGGCATTAGCCCCCTCTATCCAACACACTTTGTGACCTTCGTAATCCGGATCATACGTATACTTCATTGTTTTGCCATTTAAATCAGATACAAAATGTGCCAAATCTGCGCACTCTGCCTTACCTCCATCAAGCATGAGGCATGGCATTTTCTTTGGTTCTTCAAAAACATCCTCAATACCCCGCATAAAATTACCACCATATACTTTACAAGCGGCACCATTAGCAGTATAAATAGCGTCATAACCATAAGGAATTTCTACATATGTACCATCATAATTTACCAACAACACCGGAGCAGACTCGCAAAAGAACTTGCTCAGTTGCCACGATTCTACCCAAACACAATCATTATGACTATCTTCTATTTTTGTGATATTACGTGTATTTAATGCCTTTTTCAACAATTTATCACGTATCGCCACATCTTTCAAAGCTGCCTCTTCCACATAGAGAAATATGTGATCACAATATGCACTACGAATATCCCAATCATTAGACGCACAAGGATGTATCGGGACACATGCCTGGGTTCTTTCCACCCAAACATATTTGTCTGGATATTTTTCACATAAATTTTTTCTTTCTGCCACACTTGGTACCGCAAATGCGGTCCCCATTACCATAAATCCCGCAATTATCGATAACAAAGTTTTTTTCATTTTTTCTCCTTTTTTTATTTTGTTTCTTATTACTTTTCACACGGACATCCATCCGCGGCACAACAATCAGTATCGTGATCACAATCTTTCACTTTGTAACCCTGCATTTCACACTGACGTTCCCACAAACAAATTTCGTTCATTCCACATGGGTCACTACCCTGTCTGCCGGCGCCGCCACCGCCGCCATACGATGACCCGCCGCCGCGACCTTTTAGGGTCTTTTGTTTTTCTATCTCTTGTGCCAATTTTATATTTCCTGCAACACCAACGCCCGTTGCTGCAATCGTTGATATGCCCGCAATTTTATATCCGCGCGTATTTTTTTCACAACTTTCCAAATCTGCCCGCAATTTATCACGACGCGATGTCAGTTCCGCAATCTGGGCATCCAATTGCATGTCTATATAATCAACCGTATCCGCATTCGCACCGAACACGACAAACATTCCAATAAAGATTATCGCTTTATTTATTTTCATCTTTATTGTCCCCGGTGGTTTCTTTATTTTCCGCCGAATTTTCGCGTTTCAATTTATTTAATTTTACGCCTTGAATAATTGCCGCGGTTCCTGTTGTGGCGACACCCGCCGCACCTATCCATGTTGCGGTTTTCCAATTTTTATTCTTGCGGCTGCATTCCGCCAATTTGATTTCCAATTCGCTGATTTCGCGTTTCAGTGACGCGATTTGCATTTGCCGTGATGTATCAACCGAATAATCGCCCGCACGCACCATCGGCGACATCAACAAAGAAATTAAAAAAACGGTCAGAAATTTTCCCATACACGAATTATATCACAAAAAACCGAATAAAAAAAGAAATAACCACGCACACTAACACTAACCACTATCCACTATTTCTTCATGAACAAAATACTTACCTCAAACAATGCCCACATCGGCAACGCCAATAATATCTGGGAAACTACATCCGGCGGGGTCAGCACCGCCGCAGCAATCACAATAACTATTATCGCATAGCGCCGCATGGCAACCACCCGCGCGCGCGACAATATACCCGCACGATTTAACAGAACCATAATTAACGGTAATTGAAACGCAATACCAAAAACCTTTAACATACCAATCGCAAAAGATAAATAATCACGTGCCGCCGGCATTATTATCGCCGGCACCGGTGCAGATTCATTTAGTTCTATAAAAAATTTGAACACAGTCGGAAACAAAACATAAAACGCAAACGCGGCGCCACATAAAAACAATACCGGCGACACGATGAAAATAGGCAAAACGAAACTGCGTTCGTTCTTGTGCAAACCCGGGGCAACAAACGCCCAAATTTGATACAATGCAAACGGTGTCGTGAACATTATCGCAACCAACATCGCCAAAGACAAATCTATCATTAAACCATCGGTAATTCCTGTATATATTAATTGTGCATCATCCCACACGCTTAATAACGGCGCAGTTAAGAATTCTTGAATAAATGGCGCAACAAACCAACCCAACCCAAACGCAATCAAGAAAAATAACACAGTCCACAAAATGCGGCGACGCAATTCAGAAAAATGCTGCATTATTGTCATTTTTTTCATTTCTTGGTTCCACCTTTTCTGCGCGGTCTTTTAACCGAGAATGTGTCCAACACATCTTTGGTTGTAGTATTAACAATGTCATTTATGGGTTCTTCCAATTCAATTTGTTCTTTTATTTTTTCGCCTGCATCAGAAATTTTCCAAACAATTCCACGAATAAATTTAACCAACCGCGCAATTGCCCGCGCCACATCCGGCCAATAACGAGACGGCACAACCAAAATTGCGACCAATAAAATAACTATAAATTCTGCCCAACTTATTCCGAACATATTTAATCATAAAAATCATCACCGCCACTGGTACTGATTGTTTTGTGACGCTGAATTTGAAAATAATTTTTACCAAAATCTGTTTTGGTTTTCAAATTATTGAATTTAACATCTGTCTTGTTTCCAACCGCGTCAACGATTGTCCAAGAATTCAGCAAAACAGGTTTTTTATTAAACACCACAGACATATTCCCAAGTCCTTCTTGTCCACGCAGATTCATCTTTAACGTAAAATTATCTTTTGATTCAGATGTATCCACCACATGAATATCTGCGTTTTGCAAATCTATTTTTTTACGCACCAATATCCCCGCAGGCGTACTGGTCAACGGGACAGTCGTAATTTGATCCAAAGATTTATCATAGAAATATAAATCTGCGCCATCAGCCATTAATTGCACCGGCATATTTTTATAATCTAACCGAACCCGCCCCGGGCGCAACATTGAAAAAGTTCCTGTTTCGTTTTTACCGTTATTTGTCTGAACAAAATCCCCAGACAACCCAGTCACAGAATTCAAATATTTTTCTGCGCGCGCAATCAAATTCTTATCAACCGCACCAAACGCAGATGTTGCACACAACACACAAAAAAACAAAATACAAACTCTCTTCATTTTATAACCTTTTTGAATAAATCCAGAATACGTACTTTTACATTTTCAAGGCTGTCTTGAACAATGGCGCCGGCGGCAAATTCATGCCCACCGCCCCCCAATTCAGATGCGATTTCATCAACCGGCTTTGACCGTCCACGCAATGATACGCCGATTTGATTAGGTTTTTGTTCCTTTAACAATGCGATATATTCCAAACCGTGTATCTGACCCAGCAAGTTCAGAACTGTTTCCCCGCGTCCATCAAGATTTTTGTATTGGCGCGAATCAATAATTGCAACCGCCAATTTATTTCCATAAAAGAATTCTGTGGCACCAACAGATGCGGCCTCGGTCAAAATAGTTTTTCGTGGTTTATTCGCCAATTCATTTATAATACTTTGTATATCAACCCCATTATCCACCATATCTGCGACCATACGCATAACACGACCGTGCTTTACATATTTGAAACAACCTGTGTCAGTGATTATCCCCGTCATAATCAGGCGCAACACCGCCGTATCATATTTCCACCCCATCGTAATCATAATTTTATATATGATTTCCGTGACCGACGCCGCAGATTCATCATCCAAACACAACATGCCAATTTTATCATCATTTATATGATGGTCTATTTCTATAACAAAACTTGCGCGTTCAATAAACTTACGCGGGCCACCAATATTACGTTTAATTCCATAATCCAGTACAATGGCGACATCCACAGGCGTGTTATCTGGGATATGTTCAAAGAATTTTATCTTTTTGCGCATCGGCACATTATCCAGATTATCAGGAATATTTCCATCGTACATGCACAAAACTTCTTTCCCATAATTTGTTTCAATTAATTGTGCCAACGCCAATACGGCGCACAACGCGTCACCATCTGGATTCTTGTGCGCGCACAGAACAACAGACTTCGCCGCCCTGATTTTTTCATCAAAAATTTTCATTTGCTTTATCATAACGCAATATCTTCCAATATAAACTGTGCATTTGTGCGACCGTTATAAGAATTTTCTTTCAACCGTCCCAACACCATTATTTTAGTGTTTATGTTCGCATCGTCCAGTAAAAAATTACCGACCGACGTTCCGACCATATTAAAACCCACAAATTCCAGACGCGTTCCCGCCGAAGTGCGAAAATCGCCACGCAAATGTGCCCCGCCCCGCCCCATTATAATCGCACGGTTCAATACCGCACCATGCAACGCCAATATGGGTTCTGGATTGCCTTGGCCAAACGGTTCCATTTGTTCCAATTTTTTGACCAGATTCATTGTCGCCCCCCCAGAATCCATTTCCATATCAACAACTATATCCGATGCGGGCATACGTCCATTTAATTGGTCCAACACAGACCGTTCCAAAAATTCACAAAATTCATGTTCTTTATCAGATGTCAACGAAAACCCCGCCGCCGCCGCATGACCACCACCTTCACAAATCAGACCATGCGACAACGCATCATGTATTATTGCACCCAAATTCACCCCCGGCACAGAACGCCCCGAACCGTTTATCATACCATCTGCGCGTGTCGCAACACATGTTGGCAAATTATACTTATCTTTCAAACGTCCGGCAATAATTCCCATAACTCCACCATGCCAATTATCACCACAAATGAACAGACTGCATCGTCCATCAGCGCAGAATTTATCCGCCATGTCCACAGCCTGGGTCATGATGACATTCTGAATATTTATTCTTTCTTGGTTCATCACATCCAATTTATTTGCCAAATCATACGCAACAAGCGGATTATCCGTCAGCAACAATTCCAACGCCGGTGCCGCAGAATCTAACCGTCCCGCTGCATTCAACCGCGGTCCCAGAACAAATCCTGCGGTATATACGGAAACTTTATCCACATGTGCAACATCCATCAAAACACGCAGTCCCAAATTTTGCCGCAGATTCAGTACCTTCAATCCTGTTGCCACGAACGCGCGGTTTAATCCGACCAATGACATAGTGTCACATATCGTTCCCAAAGTCACACAATCCAGAAAGTTTAATAAATTTATTGATTGTATTTTTTCTATCACATCTGTGCGACCAGAATTTTTCAATTCACGATTTACCGCAACCAGTGTCAAAAACGCGACCCCAACGCCCGCCAAATAAGACAACCCTGATTCATCATCTTCGCGTTTTGGGTTTACAACTGCATCTGCATTTGGCAACTGATTATCAGGCGAATGGTGATCAGTCACGACAACACGCATTCCCAAAGATTTTGCCAAATCAACCTCGGCGCCACCACTTATACCACAATCAACCGTAACCAATAATCGTGCGCCATCTGCGGCAATAGATTTCACTGCATCTGCATTCAGTCCGTATCCTTCGCCTTCACGTGTAGGCAGATGCCATATGACATCGGCACCAATGTGGCGCATATATCTAACAAAAATCGCCGTAGATGTTATTCCATCAACATCATAATCGCCATATACCGCGATTTTTTCATGTTTCAATATTGCATCGGCAATTATTTTTGCAGCATCACGCATATCGTGCAAAACGAACGGGTCAGGCATATATTCTTTGACCGACGGATTCAAGAATTTTTCTATATCTTGTTTACCAATTCCGCGATTCAACAATATGCGACGCACCAAATCGTCTTCACCCGAATATGTATTATCATCTGCCGCAACCCATGTCCGACCAGACATGGATTTTTCCACTATCTTTCTCAACTTAATACTCTTTTTTTATTATCAGGATAATTATAATACAAATTTATTCAAATAGCAACGGCAGTATACTGTCCAAAATTCTTCCTGCGGTTGGCACCGCATTCCACGCCGCCGTCCGCAGACCAAAAGATTCTTCTGTACCCTTGGGTTCGTCCAATACGACCAGAATAGTATACTGTGGTGCAGCAACCGGAAATATTCCTACAAATGCGGTTAAATTCTTAAATTTATCTATCTTACCGTTTATACGTTTTTCTGCTGTTGCGGTTTTACCACCAATTTGAATTCCAGCGATACGCGCCTGTTTCGCGGTTGTTTCTTCGGCGATGCGCAACATAATTCCACGCAATCGCGCCGATATTTCATCACTTAACACCCGTTCCCCACGCAGTGGTCCAAAATTGCGTTTCTGTAATGTTGGATAAATATAAATTCCACCATTTGTCATAGAATTTATTGCCAACAAAAGATGCATCGGTGTGACCGAAATACCATGTCCAAAAGACACCGTTGCGCGTTCTGTCGGACCCCATTTGCGTGGTATCAACGGAGATTCTGTTTTTCCAAATTCCAAATTCAACGGTTCATCCAAATGCACACGATGAAAGAATTCTGGCTGTGCGCCATCGGGCAAATCCAGTGCAATTTGGACACTGCCAACATTACAAGAATGCAGCATTATTTCTTCAACCGACAGATTCGGGCGTGGCGGTTTAAAACTGCGGACATCGTGAATTGTTGCGGCAACGCGTCCGAATTTATCACGGATTTTGAATGGCTCTTTGACATAGTATTCTTTATTTATTCCATTCTCCATCGCCATTGCTGTATTAAACACCTTGAAAATAGACCCCATTTCAAATACCCCGCGCATAGGCACAAACATACGTTTTGACACAGAATCTGATGACAGATTTTCTGGGTCAAAATCAGGCAAAGACACCATCGCAATCATTTCGCCCGTACTGGAATTCATCAATAATCCCATTGCGCTTTTCGCCTGGTACTTCTGCATTGCCGCGGATAATTGATCATAAAACACAGATTGAATTCGCGAATCCAAAGACAGTTGTAATGGCGCATTGCTGTCACGCAGATAAGAATCATATGTGCGTTCCGCGCCTTCTAATCCATGTCCATCATTTCCAACAAAACCGACAACATGGGAAAACAACCTGCGTTTTGGATACCGCCGCGCCTGAACAGATTCTATATCAACACCCGGAACTTTGGCAGATAAAATTTTTTCACGCACCGAATCGGAAACAAATTTCTTGATATAAATAAACCGTCGTCCGGAATCTAATAACCTTAGAACCTCTTTTACAGAATATTCGTATGGCAAAACATCATGAATTAATTGTGCGACATCGTCTTTATTTTTAACTTGTTGTGGTCGCAGAGTGATATGCCCCGACATAACATTTTTTGCCAAAATATCGCCATTACGGTCAACTATATCCGCACGATTCACGCCCCACGCGCCGTCCGCCCCAACAGGACGCGCGCGATTAGTTCCTTGGATTCCCAACTGTAATGTGCGACCAGCAAAAACCACAAACGCCACCAAAAAGAAAAAATAAACCAATCGCAATCTGCTGTGTCCCAGTGCGTTTCCACCAACACCTGTAAAACCATGCTTAAAAATATCCCTGCCTACTTCAAACATCACTTTATTCTATCTGGTAATTGCCCAATTTCAACAGATTTATGAAAACTTATAACTTCTGCGCGCCTCACCGCGCCCGACACCAAGTTCCTAAGGCTTTCTGGACGCACCAGTGCCGCAAATTTTGCCTGGGACACCGCAATATCTTGCTGGGTCTGCACAATTTCGCGGCGCACGCGTTCACGTTCACGATTTTGCGCACGATAACAAACCTGTAATGCGACCGTGACTGCAACCATCGCTATCAACATACCAACGCCGATACGAAACATTCTTTCATCTTCATTCATTTTATTCTTCCGATTAAATTCTTATGTATATTTTATCACAAATTCTTAAAAAAACGAATCATAGAATTCAGACCATTCAATCGCGCAGCACCAATATTTATTTTCAGCCCCATAAACATATTTT
This sequence comes from uncultured Alphaproteobacteria bacterium, assembly GCA_905234465.1. GTDB lineage: Bacteria > Pseudomonadota > Alphaproteobacteria > Rs-D84 > Rs-D84 > Enterousia. The sequence goes on from CAJOHU010000002.1 coordinate 11,803, forward strand.
CTAAATCTAATTCGCGTATTTGCTTTGGTGATTTTCCATCAACCATAGATATAATTATTGCGACAATTCCACGCACTATTGCAGAATCTGCGGTGGCATAAAATTTATTTCCATCACGGCATATTTGAACAAACGATGTACATCCTTGAATTTCTGTACATTTAGCAGAACTTGGCACAGGCGGCAACTGTTTACCAATATCCATAACCATTTCTAACTTGGTTGCGGGGTCATCAGAAATTTCCAATAATTTTTTCACCTGTTCAAAATTCATATTACCAACCTTCATTTGTTAAATCTAATTCCAAACGCGCCGCATCAGACATTCGGGACAAATCCCATGCAGGTTCCCAAACCAAATCAACCTGCACATCGGTTGGTGCAACAACGCGTGATACTGCGGACTTTACCTGATTCAAAATATCTTCCATCATGGGGCATGTCGGACTGGTAAAAGTCATTTTTATTATGACCATATTACGTGATATCACAATATCATACACCAAACCCATATCCCAAATGTTTACAGGAATTTCTGGATCAAACACAGTCTTTAATGCGCCAACAATATCGTCTTTTGTGAATGCCATTTTATCTCAATATCTTTTTTATTACCGACAAAAATTTTTTAATATCCGCAACCTTGTTCCACGAACCAACCGATATACGAATTGAACCTGCAATTTTCAATCTTTGGTGAATCCACGATGCGCACATATTCCCCGCACGCACACATATATCATATGCCCCCAACATCGCCCCAACATCCAACGGGTGCATACCATCAACAACAAAAGACAAAATTGCCGCATCACGTTTGGTTAAAATTTTTACACGTGGCAATTTTGATAATTCATCATATGCATATTTTATTAAATCTAAATTCGGACGATTTTTTTCAAGATAATCTATCGCCGGAATCAAACCTGCAATCTGGGTCAGTGGCAATGTGCCGGCCTCCCATTTTTCGGGTGCATCATTCAACACGAAATTGTCTTTTGAAACACTCATCACCATTCCACCACCGAATTTATCGGGAAAATATTTTTCTGGATTGCGAATATATAAAATTCCGACACCTGTATCCGCGCCAATTTTATGTCCCGAAAACACCATAAAATCACAGTCCCATTTTTTCACATCTATTTTTTTGTGAACAACGTATTGCGATGCATCAACGATTGTAATTACATTTAGATTTTTTTTGCGCGCGGCGGCAATTATTTTTTTAACATCCTGGGCCCGACCTAAAACATTGGACATCGCGGTTATAATTAAAAAATCTGTTTTTGGAATTTTATTTGAATTTATATCAAAAATTTCATCTAATTCGCACATGAACATTTTTTTTATTTTGCCGCGGCATAATAATTCTTGCCACGGCAACCTCGCAGAATGATGGTCAAGGTCAGACACCGCAGCAGTTGCAGATTTTTTATATTCCGATTGCCCCGTCACAATATTTACAACACGATTCAATCCATCGGTTGCCCCCGATGTAAAGACAATCTGATTCGGTTTGGCGTTTATGAAATTCGCAACACGCGCACGCGCATGCGAAACCATATCATCAACCGCCACTGCACGGGCGCAAACACCCCGCCCCGCGTTGGCATAAGATTTACGCATAAACCCCGCCTCCGCAGCAATAACTTGGTTCGGTTTTAGTGCACTGGCCGCGGCATCTAAATATATGATTTTATTCATTTTATGATTTCTCTTGCTTTTTGTTTGAATTATAATACACTTGTCCGAAATATCAACATCAAAGGAGAAAAAATTATGGCTATACAACACGCAAACGATGATAACTTTTCAGAAATGATTGGTGGCGAATTAACATTGGTTGACTTTTGGGCGCCGTGGTGTGGTCCATGCCGTATGTTTGGTCCAATATTTGAATCCACATCCGACGAGATATCCGATGTAAAATTCATAAAATTTAATGTAGAGGAAGGCAAACGCACACCTGCAAAATTTGGCATTCGTGGTATCCCAAGCGTTTTGGCGTTTAAAAATGGCGAATTAGTAGAAGCACGCAGTGGTCTTATGGATCAAGAAACATTAACAGATTGGATTCGTGAATTAAAAGGGTAAAAAATGGCGAAAATAAATTACAAGAATATTGAATTAGCACCAAAATATACACCAAAGAAATCTGAACCATATATGTGTCCGGAACATTTGGCATATTTTTATCAGTTGCTTAACGCACAAAAAGAAGAGATATTACAGCAAAGTGCATCTGCGTTAAATTCTGTCAGTGCCAAGAACAAAACAAATTCAACCATTACCGGCGACGATTCGGATATTGCGGTTGCCGAGCAAGAAACATCCATGACATTGCGCATGGCGGAACGCGATAATAAATTATTGGCGAAAATAAATGCTGCGCTTGACCGCATGGAAAACGGGACTTTTGGATACAGTGTTATTTCCGGCGATGAAATTGGTCTGTCGCGTATGTTGGCGCGACCACTGGCAACCATGACCATAGAAGAACAAGAAGAACACGAAAAAAGACAATAAAAAAACAAGTTAAAAAATGGCGGTAAAAACCGCCATTTTTTATTTCTTTCTGACAACCCTGCGTTTTGTTGCGGTTTTTTTTGCCGCCAATTTTTTTGCAGGCTCTTTTTTGGATTCCGTTTTTTTGGCATCGTCATCTTTCATTTCTTTCTTGAAAGTTTTGATACCACCCGCCAAATTTTTCATCATATTTGGTATTTTTGCGTGACCAAACAATATGACCAACAGCAAAACGATAACCAGTATTTCCAACCAACCCAATCTTCCGAACATTTTTATCTCCTTTTAATAACCACTATTTCGCGACATAGCAATCCAAACCATCAGATTTAGCATTGCGGCAGAAACCATTTGCATCATTTGATGTTGCGAATGCTATACGCAGACGATATGTTGTCTGACCGTTTGGCAACACCGCCGCCAATATAACAAACTGTTTTCCACTGAACAGATTTTGATGCCCGGCGCGCATTTTTTTCTCGGCGGCTTCGGCGGCGGCTCTCGTACCATAAGAACCAAATTGAACATACCAACCACCATTTGCGACCTTTTGCGGGGCGGGCTTTGGCGCCGGTTTCGGCGTTGTCGGTGTTTTTACAGTTTTCGGCGCGGGCGCAGGTATAACCTTTGGTGTCGCCGCGGCGCGATTCGGTTCAAATTTTACATCTTTGCGGTCTTCTATGACGCGCACATTTTGATTTTGAATTGCAGGCTGTGGCTGAACAACTGGTTGTGGTGCAACCGCTGGTGCCGGTATTGGTTGCGGTGCCGGTTGTGGAATCTGTTGTTGCACAGGCTGCGGTTGTGGCGCAGGTTGTACATCAACCACACGTTCTTCCACGATAACAGGTGCACCCAAATCAACATCTATGGAAGATGAAGAATTAGTGCCAACTACACGAACAATGATAAATACCGCCAAAACGATTATTGCAACACCGATTATCAACAGCAACCACGGACGGTGTGGCCGTGGTGCCGCAAAAGGCGTTGCATCAGGCAAATTGTCATCAACCGCCGTATCGGCATCATCTAAATCCAGCAAGTCTAAATTTTCATCATTCATTATAATCTCTCCCTTTTAACGGACATATTATACCATAAAAAAGAGATATTACAAAATTATTTTGCAGGTCGCGCACCAAAGTTTGGTGGCACAATTAATTTATGATTTTCTTCTACGATTGGTTCACTTTCACATGTATGTGAACACGCTGCGAAAATAACAGGTGCCAACATCACGATAACCAAGATTATTTTTTTCATACGCTTTCCTTTTCTTTTCATATTGGTGTCCGGCGTTTTACCGCCGAACACCACACTAACCCCTGCCCCACGAAGCCTTGGCGAAGTGGGGACTATCCACTACAGTGGCAATTTAATCGCATCTTTCATTTGTTCAACAAAATCTGCCAATGGGATTGTTTCTTGTTTTTCAATTCCCAACCTGCGCAATGTCACCGTCTTGTCACAAGATTCTTTTTCACCGACAACAGCGATGATTGGTGTTTTTGCCAAAGACAATTCGCGCACTTTATAATTTACCTTTTCATCGCGCAAATCTGCACGGGTATAGATACCTGCCGCACGCAAATCTGCGACAACCGATTCGGCATATTCACGATATTTTTCAGAAATCGGCACAACCACAACCGGTTCCGGCGACAACCACAGTGGCAAATTACCACCGGTTGATTCAAGGAAAATACCCATAAACCGTTCAATAGAACCCAACATTGCACGATGCAACATAACCGGACGATGACGTTCGCCGTCTTCGCCTATATACGACAAATCAAATCGTTCCGGCAAATTCATATCTAATTGAACCGTACCACATTGCCAAGTCCGTCCCATAGAATCTTTCAGATAGTTATCAATTTTTGGACCATAGAACGCGGCATCATTTTCTGCAATTTCATACTCAATGCCGTTTGTATCCAGTGCGTGTTTTAATGCGCCTTCTGCCCTATCCCAAACTTCATCTGAACCTATGCGAAATTCAGATAAAGGGCGTGTTGCCAACTTCATAGAAATTTTTTCAAATCCAAATGCGTTGTATATATCTTTAATCAATTTCAATATTTTTACAACTTCTGCTTCCAGTTGGTCTTCTGTACAGAATATATGTGCATCATCTTGGGTAAATTCACGCACCCGCATCAACCCCGCCAAACTTCCTGCGGCCTCGTACCGATTCACCTTGCCAAATTCTGCCAGATATAATGGCAAATCTTTGTAAGATTTAATTCCTTGACCGAACACCAACATTCCACCTGGACAAGACATAGGCTTTACACAGAAAACTTTACCATCTTGGGTTGTACCTGAATAATTATGTGCACCATATTTTGCCCAATGTCCGGAACGTTCCCACAAAGACCTGTCCATAACAGACGGGGTAGAAATTTCCAAATACCCCTCACGATTTTGGCGCGCGCGTATATAGTCAATTAATCGGCGATAAATCTTAAACCCTTTATCGTGCCAAAACACCGCACCCGGCGCATACTCTGGTTCAAAATGGAACAAATCCATTTCGCGCCCCAGTTTTCGATTATCGCGCGCGGCGGCTTCTTCCTGCATTTTAAGGAATTCATCCAACGCGTCTTTGCTTTCAAATGCATCAACATAAATACGTTGCAACATTTTATTTTTAGAATCACCTTTCCAGTATGCACCGGCAACATTGCGAATCTTGAACCCATCACGTGGTAAATCTTTACTTGATTCCACATGCGGCCCACGGCACAAATCGGTAAAGTCACGGAAAGTATACACAGATAATTTCTCACCCGCGGCATCGTATTCGTTCAACCATTCCATTTTGTATGGTTGGTCCGCAAAGATTTTCTTGGCTTCATCTAAATCAACGATTTTTTGTTCAAAACGCCCATTTGATTTAATCAAATCGCGCATTTCTTTTTCTATTTGCGCAAAATCGGCTTCGGAAAAGCGATAATCGGTATCAAAATCATAATAAAACCCGTTTTCAATCGCCGGACCACCCGCAAATTTAACATCCGGGTGTAATTTTTTAACCGCCGCCGCCATAACATGTGCCAAAGAATGGCGTATCATTTCAATTGGATAAGACATAATAAAATCCTCTAATTATTTTTGTTATTTTTTTGACTGATTGATTATATAAACGCGCCATTAAAAACGCAAATAAAAATTACCGCACCCCAAACGGGGTTGTAGTTGTCACGGTTGCGAAAGATAACAAAATGTTTTCCATACCCACTATTATATTCCCCAAAAAAACAAAGTCAATATATTAGTGTTAGTGGTTAGTGTTAGTGGTAGTTTCCACTTCGCCAAGGCTTCGTGGAACAAGGGTTAGTGTTCCAGAGAGCCGTCACACCGTATTATTAAACCCCGCCCTTGCGGCGGGGTCGCAGAGTGCAAGCGTAACGTGGCACGATGCGGGGGCGGGTAAAAAAAACGGTGGCAACCGCCACCGTTTACTAACCACTAACACTTACAAATATGTACCACTTAAAGTATTCACTGTCCACAGCGTACAATCTTCCGCATCGCACCCAGACGGGTTTGATGCATAAGTACTGTCACTGCACGCGGCACATGTCATATGTCCATTAAATGCCTGCGTGACCGCAGTATTTACATGATTCGCCAGGGCAAGATTGTTCGCCGTACCATTTTGACCCGTGGTATATGTACCCGCATATATTGCCTTATGATCTGTGGGGGCGCCACCGTTTGCATACAAAACAACCTGACCGTTGTAAGTACCGTCACCAATTTTATCCTGTTTATCGGTCAACTTATCTTTAATCACACCCGTGGTCACCAACTTGGGTGAATTGTCGGCTTCATCGTCAAAATCCTGTGAATCATCTATAATCACGCGCGAATTCGGATTTCCACCAGCATTAGGACCATCCGGATATGTGACCGCCGCACCTTCTGTACCACTCATAGCGTTTTGCAAATTGCCCACCGCGGATGTAACGTAACTGACACTGGTGACCGTCTTATAATCATTCGGATTATTAACCGGATCATCAACCGCGAACGCCCCAGAATTTGCCAAAACCGCCATCATTGCGATAAATATATATTTAATTTTCATGCATATTCTCCTTTCCCAAGTTTCTTGATATATACAGTATAACAAAAACGCATATTTGTGTCCACACCTTTTTTTGATTTTTTTATTTTTATTATAAACCCACTATTTTCTCTTTACTTTTTGGGCTTTTTTTTCTAATCTGAGCCGTGAAATATTAAAAAGGAGAAAAATTATGGAACAAGTAAATGTTGCTGAACCCGTCACAAATGTTGCCCAACAAAATGGTTGGGGCGGACTGTTCGTGTACTGTCTGGTTGCATTTGCGATTATATACTTTCTTATTGTGCGACCAAACAAAAAGCGTATGGCAGAATATCAAAAAATGATTGATTCTGTTGCCACCGGTGACCGTGTTATGGCGGCGGGCATTTACGGCAAAGTGAAAAAAATTAGCGATAAAACAATAGAAATGGAAATTGCCAAAGGCGTCGTTATTGAAGTCAGTAAAAACGCCATCGGCGCGGTTGAAAAATAAAAGGTTATATAATGCTGAAAAAATTATTGGTTATTTTTGTGGCGGTGTTCGGTGTGCTGATGGCGGTGCCAACGATGGTACCAAATGCGACGAAATATTTTCCATCTTGGATGCATCCGATATCATTGGGTCTGGACCTTAAAGGCGGTGCCCAGTTATTACTGGAAGTTGATACAACAACCATGCTGCGCGAAAAATCTGAACAGTTGTATGACGAAGTGCGCAGTGCCATGATTGACAGAAACAAAGGCGTAATTCGCTTTTCCAATTTGCGCGATGCCGACGGTGTTGTATCGTTTTCTTTGCGCGAAGGCGAAGATATATCCAAGGCCAAAGGTCGTTTGAAAAGTGTTTTTGGAAATACTGTTGATATATCTGTATCGGGACGCAATTTCAAATTGTCTTATTCCGATAAACAAAAACAGGAAATGACCGCAGACGCATTGGCACGCAGTATTGAAATTGTTCGTCGCCGTATTGACGCGTTGGGCACCAAAGAACCATCTATTCAAAGTCAAGGCGGCAAATATATATTGGTACAATTACCCGGTGTAGATAACCCAGAACACATCAAAGAACTTATTGGGAAAACCGCAAAAATGACTTTCCATTTGGTAAATGAAAATGTGTCCAGCGAACAGTTGGCGTCTGGGGTCGCACCGGCAGGAACGGAATTTTTGCCGTATATGGAATCAGAATGGAACAAAGTGCCGGTATATTCAAGAATTGAAGTTTCTGGGGAAAGCCTGAAAGATTCCCAGGCAGATTTTGACCAAAATAATATGCCGGTTGTGACAACTGTATTTGATACTGCGGGCGCACGCCGATTTGCAAAATTAACCACAGAACACGTAAATGAAAGATTCGCAATCGTTTTGGATGGCAAGGTTTTATCTGCACCAACAATTCGCGAACCAATTCCCGGTGGACGCGGTCAAATATCGGGCGGATTCACATTACAGGGTGCAAAAGATTTGGCGGTCTTGTTGCGCAGTGGCGCATTGCCTGCCCCATTACAGGTCATTGAAGAACGCACCGTTGGTGCCGGACTTGGCGCAGACACAATCGCCCAAGGTAAAATTGGGTCTGCGATTGGGGTACTGTTGGTATTGTTGTTCATGGTAATTGTATATCGCAGTTTCGGATTGATTGCCGATATCGTTTTAATGGTTAATTTGGCGATGATTATCGGCATGTCTGCATTGTTGGGCGCAACATTAACATTGCCTGGAATTGCTGGTATCGTGTTAACACTTGGTATGGCGGTTGATGCCAACATTTTGCCATTTGAACGCATACGCGATGAAATGCGTTCGGGCGCAACGCCTTTGCGCGCAGTAGATTTCGGATTTAATCGTTCAATGAAAACTGTTTTGGACGGCGAATTAACAAACTTAATCTGCGCATTGATTTTGTTCCAATTTGGTGCAGGTCCGATTCGCGGATTCGCGGTGACACTGTCTATTGGTGTTATTACGACATTGTTCACATGTCTGATGTTATCGCGCGTATTGATAGATTGGTATATGGGCGGGAAAAACAAAAAAATTGGTTATATAAAAAAGTAAAAGGGTTGTGTTATGAAATTGCATTTTATGAAATATCGTAAATTATCTTACTGGGTTTCCGGTGTGTTGATTTTATTGTCTGTGATATCACTGGCGGTCAAGGGTCTGAATTATGGCATAGACTTTGCCGGCGGTATATCTATGGAGGTTAAATCTGTGGACACTGGATATGGTGTGGACAAAATGCGACATGATTTGGCGGCATTTAAGCCTGAATTGCAATCTGTTGATAATGATTCTATTTTGATTCGTGTTGGGTTGCCAAAGGGTGCAACCGATGCAGAACAAAATCAACGTGTACGCGAAATCAAAGACATTTTGGGAAATCGTGTAGAATATTCCCAGGTACAAATTGTCGGACCAAAAATCGGTGGTGAATTGGTGCGTGGGGGTATTTTGGCGGTATTAGTTTCATTTATACTGATGGCGGTCTATATTTGGATTAGGTATCGTGGTGGATACGCGGTCGGTTCATTTGTATCTTTGGTTTTAGACTTTATATTGATGTTCGGTTTCTTTTCAATAGTTGGTTTGGAATTTAATCAGACCGCAATCGCAGTTATATTAATGGGTATCGGATATTCTATCAATGATAAAGTTGTGAACTATGACCGAATTGATGAAAATATAAAAAAATATCACAAAATGCCGATGGATGATTTAATAGATTTGTCGGTTAATGAAATGCTGTCACGTACATTGATGACCAGTATCACGACAATCTTGGCATTGATGGGGTTATTCGTATTTGGTGGTTTGGCTTTGCGCGACTTCGCCATTGCAATGACATTTTCGGTTATTATGGGAACACTTACCAGTATCTATATTTCCAATGTTATTTTGTATCACTTTAATTTGCGTGAAACAAAATATTGATAAATTGACGCGGAATACAAAGGGGGGAATGTATGAAGATTATAAAAATTTTTTGCGGAATATTGATTGGGGTGTTTGTGGCATGCGCCGCAGATGCGGATTCGTTGTTCTTTGATGACGAGCCAATTCAAGACGGCATAAATGTCGCACAGATGTCACGTGGATTCGCCGATATATATGAAAAATTGGATGGTGTAAAGTGGGGCGGTAAAAACATTGATGTTGCGATTGAAAGTTTGGAAAATATGAACACTCGTGCACATATCGCCGCAACAGATGAACGGGTTGTATTGGTATGGGGCGACACTATTATTGCGAATTATCCACGACCATCGGCACGCGATTGGAACGCGTTTGGTGAAATTACAACAGCACTGGTTTTAAAAATGCGTGAACGCGATGCGGGTCTGCGCGCCGCGGGTGAATCTGAAATTTATCGTGCGGTTGTTGATGGTCTTATGCGCGGCATAGATGAAAGTGGTCGGTATATTTCATCCAACGATGCCGCCGCAGAAGATGGAAAAATATTAACCAGTATTGGCATAGAAGGCATGCGTGACGAACGCGGGAACTTTCGCGTTTTGGGTGTGTATCGCGGATCACCGGCGGATGATTCTGGAATATCTGCGGGTGACTTGATTGGTGAAATAAATGGGACATTGGTTTCAGATATGTCTGATTCGGTTCTGGCGTCAATGATGTCTGGGTTTAATTCTGGGACATTAAAAATGACATTGATGACACCGGGCGGAACAAGACGTGTGGTTGTACGCCGTGCCACCATCGTTTTGGCAGATACAGATATTGTTTTTATGGATGATGATAATGGCGGAATAATGGAAATCGTCGTAAACCGGCTGTCCAACAATACCGTTTCTATTGTAAGTGAAGCGTTAAATAAACATCCGAATTTGTCAGGAATCATTCTTGATTTACGCGCGGCATTTGGCGACGATGAACGTGCGGCGGCAAAATTGGCAGGACTGTTTATTGGCGCGCATCCTGTTATGCGTGTTGTGGAAACCGCCGGTTCAGAATTAGAAGTCGTTCCATCTGGGGTGGCGGTGACAGATGCACCGGTTGTAGTGGTTGTTTCAAATATGACCCGTGGCACCGCCGAAGCAGTTGCAATCGCATTCTATGAAACAGAACGCGGTGTTTTAATTGGGACACCAACCGCGGGAACCGCACGCATCGCATCACATATAAAATTAGAAAATGGCGGCGTGTTGGAATTATTAAACAAGTCTATCAAAAGTGGTAACGGCATCATAATTGATGGTCGCGGTGTATTTCCGATTGTATGCCTGTCTAACATACGCACATCACAACAACAAAATGCATTTTTCTTGAATGTAATAAACCGCGATTTTCGCGCCCAGAATTTTAATGATTATCCCGATATTGATGTTGAATCTGTGCGGCGCGGTTGCCCCACAATCACCAATGGCGAAGATGAAGATTTGTTGGCACGTTCAGTTGCAGTTCAAATATTAACAGATTCAAAAGTGTATAATCGCTTGTTAGATATCAGTGAATAATCAAAGGAAGTTTTTATGTTTTTAACATCAGAAAATAAATTAAATTTTAATCGGTTGATATTTGGTGCGACACTGACATGTGTTCTGGTATTGACCGGTATTTTTTGGTTTGATATTCCCTTGTTTATGTTTTTACGCAGTTTTAATTGCGGAATATGGGATACCATCGGCACAATTTTTTCAGTCAAAAGTTGGCTGGTTGTATCTTTGTTGGTCGTGTTGATTTTCTATATCAAGAAAACCGTCCGTACGAAACCAAGACTCAGTTTGGTTGACTTTTATAATAAAGTAAAAGCAAGTTATGCGTTCTGGATTTTTTCAGCGGTATTTTTGGCTATATCAACTGGGGCAATTTTGAAATTTATAATTGGTCGTATGCGCCCCGTGTTTTTTGAAGCGTTGGGAATAACTGGATTTTTCCCATTCACATACGATGATGCGTTTCATTCTATGCCATCTGGACATACAATGGCTTCCTTTGCGGGATTGGTCATGATTGGAATGTTGGCGCCACGGTGGAAATATTTTTCATGGGGGTTGGCAACTATCATTGCGATTTCACGCGTATGTGCCGGCATGCATTGGCCATCAGATATTATATTTGGGGCATTTTGGGGTATACTGTGTGCAGAACTGGTTCATGCATGGATGGTTCGCCGTATAAAATAAAATTTACAGCAGACTGTTATTTTGTCTTTTTTTGTGATACAATGCCCATGATATGAGCAAACAATCTAAATTTTTACCAGACAGTATGTCAGGCGCATTAAAGGCTATGGTTGGCAAATTAATGGGGGTCGGAATTTGCCTGATTGTGACGTGGGCGATATTCGCACTGGTTTTCCATAATCCGTATTTGAATGGGGTTGCAAGTGCCAGTAATTTAGGCGCTCAATCTGTAATGGGAAATGTGGTTGGTTTCTTGCGATACGCGATTGGTTTTGTGCCGGCATTATTTTTATTACTGTGTTTGGGACGATATGGTTTGACTCTGTTGATTTCTGCGGATTGCGATTCAACCCCCGAATACAATATATTGCGAGGTTTTATAGGTTTGTGTTTGGGGTCAGCGGGGTTTGGCATGATTGCGCCAAATTCAACATTTGGTGGTATGGTGGGTGCCATCGCATCAGCAGATGTGCATGGAACGATTGGCGGATTCAGTATATTGGTTGGCGCATTATGCTTAATCGGTTTTTTTATAATTGCGGGCATACTGTTGCATATAAGCGTTGGCGACATAATTCGTATTTTACGGACGGTTTGGCATATAATTCGCTATGTATTAACAGCTTTCCATTTGATGCGCGCGCCTGATTACGAAGAAGATGAAGAAGTTGAAGAATCAGAAGAAGAAACCGAAGACGAAGAAGAAGAAAAACCTAAACCGCGGCGTAAACCCGCACGTCGGCGCAATGCGGTACAAAGCACAGACGCGATTGAATACGAATTACCTGACCCAGAATTTTTGGAAAAATCTAATTTTGGAAAAAGTATCGTCACACCTGAATTAAAACAAAACGCCCGCGCAATGGAAATACATTTTTCTGAATACGGTGTTAACGGACATGTGACCGGCATAAGACCGGGACCCATTGTCACCCTGTATGAATTTATGCCAGACAGTGGTACGCGTATGGTTGATGTTAATAAAACTGTCAAAGATATGACGCGCGCAATGGCAACAGAAAATATCCGCATTGCGCACATCCCGTCAACCCAATTAATTGGTGTTGAAATGGTGAACCTTAATCGCCAGACTGTACGATTCCAAGGTTTGGTTGCAAATGACGCGTTTGTAAATTCTAAGTACAAGATACCGTTGGCATTGGGGGTGGACATTGGCGGCAACCCAATGTATTTTGATTTGGCAAAAATGCCGCACGTGTTGATTGCAGGCCGCACAGGTTCGGGTAAATCTGTGTTCGTTCAATCTATTATTCTTTCGGTCTTGTATCATTTTACGCCAGACAAATGCAAATTAATGATTATTGACCCCAAGGGTGTGGACTTTGGATTTTGGGATGACATTCCGCACTTAATTACGCCTATTATCAAACTGGACCCGAATGCGGCAGTTAACGCATTAAAATGGTCTGTTCAAGAAATGGAATTGCGATACAAACGCTTGTTAGATTTTGGCGTTCAGAATATAGAAGCATATAACCAGGCTGTGGCGGCTAAGCGTGCGGCGGGTGAAGTTGTGACAAAACAGGTTGCAGTTGGCACAGACCCAGAAACAGGCGAATTAGAATTTGAAACCCAAACGGTTGATTTGTCTGATATGCCGTATATGGTTATCGTTATTGACGAGGTTGCCGACCTTATGGGTGTCGCCCGCAAAGAAGTAGAAGCATGTGTTCAACGTTTGGCACAAAAGGCGCGTGCGGCGGGCATCCACCTTGTTATGGCAACCCAACGTCCAGACGCGACCACAATTACCGGTGTTATCAAGGCGAATTTCCCAACGCGTATTTCTTTCCAGGCACGCAGTAATATTGACAGTATGACAACACTTGGCGAAAAAGGCGCAGAAAACCTGTTGTCATGTGGCGACATGTTGTTCAGTGAGGCGGGGCGTGTGCCGGTGCGTATACATGGTGCATTTATAGAACCCGCAGAAATGACACGGGTAGCAGATTTCTTGCGCGCCCAAGGCGAACCAGAATATGTTGCGGGTGTCATTGATGGCGACAGCCCAGATGGCGGTGGCGCCCAAATACCAGGAATGCCATCATCGGGCGGGGATAAAGATGCGGACCTTTACGCCCAGGCAAAAGAATATGTATTGCGCGACAAAAAACCGACCATTTCTTATATTCAACGCCGTTTAAGTGTTGGGTATAACAAGGCGGCAGGATTCATGGAACGCATGGAACAAGAAGGCATAGTAAGCGCACCAGATCCGAACGGAAAACGACACATATTATAATAGTTTAATATTATCTTTCAAACCATGTGTCCATTTCATTTAACGGAATAAATTTATATACAGGTCGCCCGTGATTACATTCACCGCCACGTTCGGTATTTTCTATTTCACGCAACAACGCATCCATCTGCGCCATATCCAATTTTTGCCCTGCCCGCACAGAATGATGGCATGCATAATTCGCCAATTTTAAATGCAATCGTTCACCCAATTCACTGGAATGACCATATGCCCGAACTTCATCTGCGATATCGTGTAAAACATTTGCCCAATTCATATCCCAATCAGCAGGCTTTTCAAAAATAGCGATTGCATCTTCGCCGAATGCGTCCAGTCCCAATCCGCATGCCCGAATTTCTTTTGATATAGATAAAACAGCCGTCACATCTTCGGTGCGCATCTGAACAATAATCGGGGTCAACAATGGTTGAACCTTAATCGTACCATGACGCATTTTTTCATATGTTATGCGTTCATGTGCGGCGTGTTGGTCAACAACAACCAGACTTGTTTCCGTTGCCGCCAATATATATTTGTTTGCAATTTGACCAATAACACGTCCCAATGGTCTTGATTCAAAAATATTTTCTGCGGGGGTAATATTCTGAACATTTGGTTGTGCATTGTTGGGACGAACAAAATCAGGATTCGGCACAGATGAAATATTACTTTGGCGTGATGGCTGATGAAAATATTGCGTACCATGCGACATACCCACATTTGTATTCGTCACAATCGGTCCACGAAAAGACATTTTGTTTTCGTCCGCGGGCTGAACCATAGTTTGTGCCAACACATCGCGCAGACTTTTTATAATGAACGCACGCACATGATTCGGTTCCAAGAAATGAACATCTGTTTTGGTTGGTGACACATTAACATCAACCGCCCCCGCCGGCAAAGTCAGATATAATGCGCACAGTGGAAATTCGCGCGCATGCATAACATCCATGTACGCCGCCCGCAACGCACCGACCAATACTTTATCTTTGACCGGTCTGCCATTTACAAATAAAAATTGGTCAACAGATGATGCGCGCCGCAGCACCGGGTCAGAAATATAACCAGATAATTTCATTCCGCCTGTTGCCCCTGATTGCGAATCAACGGCATGCATACGCCCGCGCACATCTTCACCCATAACGGCGATTATGCGTTCCATTAATGGTTGATTTTTTGGAAACCGCCATTTGTTATTAAGAACGAATCCGACATCGGTACGCGCCATCGCAAGGCGTTTGACAACATCCAATACCGACATCAATTCTGCCCTGTCGCCACGCAAGAATTTTAAACGCGCCGGTGTTTTTGCAAACAAATTCTGAACACGAACACGTGTCCCCGATTGCCAATCAGACGGCATTATTTCGCCCGTATTACAATCCAATCGCCAACCATTTGAATCCACACCATTACATGTATCTATGGTCATATCAGACACAGACGCGATTGACGGTAATGCTTCGCCACGGAACCCCATAAAATTTATATTCATTAAATCATCATTGGGCAATTTAGATGTCGCGTGTCGCATAACAGATTGTGCCAAATCTGCGCGCGACATTCCCGAACCGTTATCAACAATGTTTATCAGTGTTCGCCCACCATCCGCCACATCAACAATTATTTGGTCTGCGCCCGCGTCCAGTGCATTTTCAATGGTTTCTTTGACGACACTGGCACCATTTTCCACAACTTCACCGGCGGCGATTTGGTTTATTAAATAATCAGGCAACAAACGAATTGACAATGTTTACCCTATTCTTTGAATTTTACTTCCAATATCTCGTATTCACGTTCCCCGGACGGCAACCGAACCATACATGTATCACCAACACATTTACCAATCAACGCGCGCCCAACCGGTGAAGTACAAGATATAACCTGTTTACCATCAGATTCAACATCGGACAGTATACGACACTGCATACGGTTTCCATCTTCATCTTCGCATACAACACGCGCACCGAACACGACCCGGTCACCCGATAAAGAATCAACATCTATCACAGACGCATTGTTTATAACATTTTCAATATATTGAATGCGTTTATCAATTTGGCGCTGTTTTTCACGGGCGGCACTGTAATCAGCGTTTTCAGATAAATCGCCCAACGAACGCGCCCATTGAACAACCTTTAAAATTTCTGGGCGTTCAACTTCTTGTAATTGTTTTAATTCTTTAACCAGGTCTTCAAATCCCTGTCTTGAAATTGGTTTTTTATCCATTTTAATACTTCCTGTTTATTTCACCACGATATTATAAGTATTCATTTTAATTTTGCAATTAGGAAATAAACAGGTTATACTTTATAGGATAAGCAACGGTAATATAAAATGGCGATACCCAGAATTATATCAAGATTCTTGTTCCGCAGATTTTTCAGCGGCGTTGGATTGGTATTACTGATTGTATGCGGAATTATTTTCGCCGTGACTTTTGTAGAACGATTGCCAAGTAATTCTGATATCTTTGCGGCATTAAGTGACGCATGGGTACGATTAATAGAATATGTCCCACTGTTCTTGCCGTTGGCGGTATTTATGGGAACATTGGTTGCATACTATACCCTTACCCGTTCAAGTGAAGGCATAATTATATCTGGCGCGGGTCTTTCGCCATATCAAATTGCACGCCCATTTTTGCTTGGCGCGTTCTTGATTGGCGTATTTGCAACAGCAATAATTAATCCGTATTCGGTAAAACTTAGTTCACAAAACATTACAAACGACAAATTAAAATTGGTTGATAACGCGATATGGCTGCGTGAATCTTCGGACAAAGGTTATATCACACTGGTCGCAGAAAACATGAAGAAAGACGGTGAAACATTGGTGTTTTCCAAATCAACCATTTATGTTCAAAACCCAAATTTCAAATTACAAAGTCGCATTGATACAGACACCGTGACATTATCAACATCGGGGTTGCAGACAAAAAATGCAACAATATTTGATGCATCTGGAAAAACATCCATTGGTGCGTGGAGTTCTGAAACAATGATAACACCGCAAACTGTTCTGGACCGATACCTGCAACCTGACCAAATATCATTTTGGGATTTGCCACCGTTTATAAAAAAGATGTCCCAGATTGGGGTTCCCGTACGGGGTCATTTTGTTCAATTTTGGACATTACTGTTTTTACCACTAACCATGATTGCGATGGTCACATTGGGGGTTGCTTTTTCCCAAACACGCCAACGCCGCAATCACAGTTTCGGGAAAAAATTCAGTCTTGGTATATTAACCTGTTTCGTATTGTATTTTTTATTAAATATATTCAGTGCACTGGGGTCAAACGGAACATTACCGACATTATTGGCAATTATTGCGCCACCACTTATAATTATATCTGCATCAGGGGTATTTATTGCCGGGTTTGATACAATATAAAGGAACACAACATGCCATTAAAAAAAAGAAACAGCAAACGCAACAAAATTATTATGTGGACACTTATCATTGTATTGCTTGTGTTAATGATAATATACTTTCCACCAACCCAAAACGTGACCGAGGTTGTTTTATACGAATAAAGCAAACAAATATAATGAACTATGTTGATGTATTTTTAGAAGCCATGTCCGCCGAAAAGGGTCGCAGCCGAAACACATTGGTGGCATATGCGAACGATTTAAATCATGCGAACGAAAATATTCCAGGCGGATTATTGGGCGCCACAGAATCAGACATACAGAAATATCTTGCCGACACCGATGCATGCGCATCTTCTGTGGCACGCCGCGCCAGTGCGCTGCGCAGTTTTTATAAATTTTTAATGCTGGAAAAAATCATAAAAACTAATCCTACATCAAACATTGAATTACCAAAACGCACCAAACCGTTACCAAAATTATTAACACCCCAAGAAATTGAATTATTAATATCTTCGGCGGGGGATATACGAACATCGGTAAGATTGCGTGCAATGATAGAATTACTTTACGCATCGGGGCTGCGTGTATCAGAACTGTGCGAATTACCGATGACGGCGAACCTTGGCGACAGATTGTTGATTCACGGCAAAGGCGCCAAAGAACGTATGGTACCAGTCCATACAGCGGCACAAATCGCATTAAAAAAATGGTTGGACATTCGCACGCCCGATGATTCTAAATACGTGTTTCCATCTAATTCTGCATCGGGACATATCACGCGCGACGGTTTTTTCAAGATATTAAAAAAATGCGCAACACTGGCTGGAATATCGCCAAATCGTGTGACGCCACATGTATTGCGTCATTCCTTTGCTTCGCACCTGTTGGCACACGGCGCGAATCTGCGGGCGATACAAACCATGCTTGGGCACGAAGACATTTCTACGACCCAAATTTATACCCATGTATTGCCGGAAAAACTGACCCAGGTTGTTTCGGAACACCACCCACTATCTGATACCAAGGTTGATAAAAAATGATAAAAAAATGTGACTTTCCTGGCTGTCAAAAAGCAGGCACATGTCGTGCACCCAAGACGCGCGATTTGCGTGAATATTGGAATTTCTGTCAAGAACACGCCGCCGAATATAACAAGAATTGGAATTTCTATGCGAACATGACACCCGAAGAAATAGAAGAAGATTGGGAACGACAAACATTTGGCGAACCAATAAATAAACGCAGCGCCCAAGACAGCGCGGATTACATAAAATTCCTTAACGATTTTATAACAGGTCGCAGCACATTTGATAAAATGCCACCAAAAAAATCTATGCCTGAAAATATATTATCTGCGTTCAAAACATTGGGATTACCGATTAGCGCATCTTGGCGCGAAATTGGGGCAAAATATCGCGCACTGGCGAAAAAATACCACCCCGACACCGCAAAACAGAATGCCAATGCATCCGAATTTGCAAAAATATCGTCGGCATACCAGACACTAAAAAAACATTTTGGCAAGTAAGAAAATTAACCAATTTTTTATGGCGAACCACACAAACTTATGATATGTTTAACCCACAAAGGATGTTATAAGATGTATGATGTTATTATATTGGGCTCTGGCCCGGCGGGATTAACGGCGGCACTGTATTGTGGTCGCGCCAACAAGAACACATTGGTTATGGCGGGCGATACATTGGGGGGCCAAGTGTCTTCAATCGCGACACTTGAAAACTATCCGGGCTGGCGTGGCAGTGGTATGGAACTTATTGAATTTATGAAGTCCCAGGCCGAATCTTTTGATGCAAAGGTAAAAATGAAAACTGTCGCGCATATTGACAATAATGCCGATGGCACATTTACTGTCACTGACACACATGGGGAAAAATACGACACACGCACCATTATTTTGGCAACGGGCGCGTCACCACGAAAACTGGATATTGCGGGCGCGCGTGAATTTTTCGGTCGCGGCGTTTCGTACTGTGCGACATGTGATGGATTTTTCTTTACAGACAAAACCGTATTGGTTATTGGCGGCGGTAATTCTGCGCTAAATGACGCACTGTATTTGGCGGACATTGCCAAGACGGTAAAAATTATTTATCGCAAATCATCATTCACCCGTGCCGAAGCGATACTGCGTGACCGCGTTGCGGCAAAGAAAAACATTGAATGCATATTCAATACAGAACTGAAAGAAATATCTGCACGGTCAAATTCTGACAGTGGCGAATTAATCGCAACCACAACAGATGGCGAACAGATTATATGCGATGGAATTTTTGTTGCCATTGGACACGAAGCAAACACAGATTATTTGACCGAAGATATTAAACGTGACGATATGGGACGTATCGCACCTGAATCGTTGCCGGCGGGAATGTTTGTTGCGGGCGATGTTCATTCAGACATAAAAATGCAGGTTGCAACCGCGGTTGGTACTGGATGCACGGCGGCAATGGATGCGATTGCTTATTTAAATAAAAACGCATAATGTAAAAAAGGAATCAATATGTTGGATATAAAATTCATTCGCGAAAATCCAGACACCGTAAAAAACGCATGTCGGACAAAAAATTTTCCAGATGTGGTTGATGATATTTTGTCTTTGGATGTGCGTGTACGCGAACTGAAAACGATTACGCAGACCAAAACCGCCGAAAAGAACAAAATTTCACGCGAAATCCCAACCGCCACAGACAAGGCACCGTTGATAACAAAATCAAAACAAATCAGTGATGAAATCGCGGCTGATTTGGCGGAATTAACCGATAAAGAAGCATTGTTAAATGATTTACTGCACCGCGTTCCCCAGATTCCAGACGCATCGGCACCGGTTGGCGCGGATGATTCTGCAAACATTGAAATTCGTCGTGTTGGCACACCGCGCAATTTTGATTTTACCCCACGTCCACAATGGGAACTATTAGAAATGAATGGTTGGTGGATGCCGGAAAAAATCGCGGGTATTTGTGGCACGCGCGTCTATGCATTGGCGGGCGAATTGGCGGAATTATCTTTGGCGATACAAACCTATGTTATTCAAAAGTTGATTAGCAAAGGTTTCAAATACATTGAATGTCCTTCTATATCCAAACCGCAAACAATATTCAATGCAGGACATTTTATGGGTTCTGATTTATCTGTTATGAATAATGATGTATTTATGTTGACCGACACAGACCGCTGTTTAACAGGCACGGCGGAAATAGTGTTAAATTCATTGCATTCGGATGAAATTTTATCTGAAAACGAATTACCAATAAAATACGCTGGATTTTCGCCATGTTTTCGCAAAGAAGCCGGTGCCGCCGGACGCGACACCCGCGGAATTGTCCGTGTTCATCAGTTTAATAAGGTTGAACAATATGTTTTCTGCAAACCAGAACAAAGCGACGAGATGCACGAACATCTGTTAAGCAACCTGTGCGAAGTTATGGAAGATTTGGAATTACCGTATCGTGTAATCGCGAACAGTACTGGCGACATGGGATTTAACAAAGTTAAAATGAACGATGTTGAAGCATGGTTTCCATCGGAAAACGCATACCGCGAATTAGGTTCTTGTTCGTCTATTGGTCAATTTCAGGCGCGCCGCACAAATACACGCTATCGCGAAAATGCGACAGGCGAAGTAAAATTTGTTGCGACATTGAATAATACCGGCATCGCCCTGCCACGTGCATTGGTACCAGTAATTGAAAACCACCAAAACGCAGACGGTTCGGTGAACATTCCAAAAAAACTGCAACCTTTGATGGGTGGCAGAACCAAGATTGGTGGTAAACACTAAAATAAAATAACCGCCCAATCGGGCGGTTATTTATATAAATTTGTATATTTTGTTGAAAATCAGAAAAATTAGTGTACCCTGTACGCTTAGGGCAAAAAAGGGCTAAATGTATGAAAATAAGAAATATCGCAATTATCGCGCATGTTGACCACGGGAAAACAACCCTGGTTGATAACATGCTGAAACAGGCGGGAACATTCCGCGAAAATGAACGCGTTGAAGACCGCGTCATGGACAGCGGTGACATTGAACGTGAACGCGGCATCACTATTTCTGCGAAGCCGACATCCATATTATGGCATGATTATAAAATCAACATTGTTGACACCCCTGGGCACGCAGATTTTGGCGGCGAAGTTGAACGCATTTTATCTATGGTTGATGGTGTGGTGTTGTTGGTGGACAGTGCCGAAGGTCCCCTGCCCCAAACAAAATTTGTGTTAAGCAAGGCGTTAAAACTTGGACTGCGCCCGATTGTTTGCATAAACAAAGTTGACCGTTCTGACGCCCGCCCTGATGAAGTTTTATCTGAAACATTTGATTTGTTTGATAAATTGGGTGCCGATGACGCACAGCTTGATTTTCCATACCTGTATGCGGTTGGACGCGATGGATGGGCGGTGCGCAACCTGAATGACGAACACAAAGATTTGACACCACTGTTCCAATTAATTGTTGACCATGTACCGGCACCAGACTGTAATGGTTCACGTTGCCAACTGAATGCACCGTTTACCATGCTGGCGACAACATTGGAATCAGACCCGTATGTCGGTCGCATTTTGACCGGAAAAATTGAATCTGGAACTGTTCGCGTTGGACAATCTGTCAAGGCGATAAATATGCGCGGCGAATTTATTGAGAACGCGAAAATTACAAAAATTATTGAACATCGCGGAATTGAAAAAATTTCACGCGAATCTGCATCGGCGGGTGACATTGTTGTTGTCGCTGGTTTCACCAAAGCGACGGTGGCGGACACCCTGTGTGACCCGTCGGTCACCGAACCAATTCCGGCAATGCCTATTGATCCGCCAACACTGACCATGACATTTTTTGTGAACACTTCGCCACTGGCGGGGCAAAGCGGCAAAAAATTGACTTCGCGCATGATTGGCGAACGTCTGTTCAAAGAAGCCGAAACAAACATCGCCCTGCGTGTCACACAAAGTGAAAACAAGGAATCTTTTGAAGTGTCTGGCCGCGGCGAATTACAGTTAGGTATTTTAATTGAAACAATGCGTCGTGAAGGTTTCGAACTTTCTGTATCGCGTCCACGCGTCGTAATGCAGACCGGACCAAACGGCGAAATGTTGGAACCGATTGAAGAAGTTGTCGTTGATGTTGATGATGAATTCAGTGGTGTTGTCATAGAGAAAATGACCAAACGCAAAGCAACAATCACTGAAATGAAGGCATCCGGTGCCGGAAAAACCCGAATCGTGTTTTCTGCGCCATCACGTGGATTGATTGGTTACTTGTCAGAATTCAGAACCGACACACGTGGCACAGGCATTATGAATCGGGTGTTTGATAAATACGATGTTTATCGCGGACCTATTGTTCAATATCGCCCGGGGGTTTTGGTATCAATGGAAAAGGGTTCAACTGCGACATACGCACTACACAATTTGGAACCGCGCGGTGTTCTGTTTGTTGGCCCCCAAACCGAGGTTTATTCCGGCATGATTATTGGCGAACACAGCAAAGAAAATGACTTGGAAGTGAACCCTGTCAAAGGCAAAGAACTGACCAATGTGCGCAGTGTCACGGCTGATGAAAAATTGTTTTTGGCGCCACCACGCAAAATGTCTTTGGAAGAAGCTTTGTCTTATATCCAAGACGATGAATTGGTAGAGGTCACGCCTGCGACAATTCGTCTGCGCAAAAAAGAATTAGACAGTGGTAAACGCAAAAAACTTGCCCGTGGCAAAGAAGAAATATAAAATCGCCCATTCGGGCGGTTTTTATTTGTATTAAACAATATTTGCGTTTATAATCTGTATGAAACATGAAGCCCAAAAGATTATTTTTATTTGCGGGATATGATAAACAATGTGTCATTGATGACGCGCTGATTTATTATGTGTCTAACATGGCGCGGTTCGGCGATATTATCTTATATATGGATTGCGATGCGAAAAAATCAGAGATGAATAAGGTCAAAAAATATTGTCTGTATGCGAACGCCACCCGTCACGGTGAATATGATTTTGGCTCATATAAACGCGCGTACATTTGGGCACGCGATAATGATATTTTGAAAAATTATGATGTGGTTTATCTGATAAACGATTCTGTTTTTGGTCCATTACAAAATATTAGAAAGACACTGGATGATTTAGAATCTATAAAATCAGATGCAGCGGGATTGGTTGTATCCAAACACAGAACACACAGTTATATGGAATCTTGGTTTGTGCGATTAAACCGCACGGTATTTTTATCAAAATGGTTTGATGAATTTATGTGTTGTATAACACACGAATCATCAAAAACAGATATCACCATAAAATACGAACACGGGCTAAGCAATTTGATAACAAAAAATGGTTGTTCTTGGGGTGGCGTGTACAAAATCAATGGTCGTTATACATACAATCACCCAAAGGCTTTATTCTTGCGCGGATGTCCGTTTATTAAAAAGATGTCTTTTACACGTCACAATGGCGCCGTTGGAAATCAGATAAAATATATACTGGCGCATGCGAACACAAATGCGGTGCGCGCGATAAAAAAATCTGCGTCACGTGTTTACGGTGATAAATATATGAAATGGTTATTAACATATAGCCCATTTAAGATAATCTTGCGTAATATCATATATGCAACAAGCAAAATAACAGGCAACAAAAAATGACAAAAAAAATTGCTGCCATTACAATGGCACGGAACGATGAATTCTTTTTATCACGATGGGTTAAATATTATGGCCGCGAATTAGGCATAAAAAATTTATACATTATTTTGGACGGCACAGACCAAGAACCACCCAAAAATGCACGGGGCGCAAACATTATAAAATTACCACATCGTGACATGTCACGCGCCGCGGGTGACAAATACAGGATTGGCAAAATATCCGACATTGCAGCAGATTTATTCAAAAAATATGACATAGTTATCGGATGTGACAGTGATGAATTTCTAATTGTTGACCCCGGGGCAAAAAAATCTCTACGCGAATATTTGTCACAATCAAAATACAAAACAAATGTATCTGGGCTTGGGCTTGACATTGGGCAAAACATGCGAACAGAAAAAACACTGGACAGAAAAAAAACAATGTTGGCTCAGCGCGAATATGCATTATTATCAACCCGATACACTAAACCGGTGGTTCTGTTTCGTCCCGCCCGTTGGGGCAGTGGTTTTCATCATGTAAAACGTCACAATTTTCACATAGATAAAAATTTATACTTATTACATTTCGGCGCGGTTGACATGGACATGTTGATTGCCAAGGCGGCGCACCGCGGTTCTGATTGGGTAAATCATTTGCGCCGGCGTGGGAATGGAACAATAAATATTGTCACCAACAAACACGCACATGATGAAACATACATAAAAATTGCGCGCACGATTCAGCGCATATGTCGTCCAATTTATGCCCCCGGCAAACCATGTATGCTTGGTATCAAATGGGTTATAAAAATTCCGTCACGTTTCAAAAGGCAAAGGATATAACAATGAAAGACATAAAAATAGATATAGTTTATCTTTGGGTTGATAGCACCGACAAAAACTGGCAAGCGGAAAAAAATAAATGGTATGAAAAAATTACCGGCGAGACACCTATTTATTCTGGTGCGGCGGGCGATGAAAGATACCGCGACAATGGTGAGTTTTTATATTCTTTGCGCAGTGTGGCTGAAAATATTCAATGGGTAAATCATATTTATATTATAACCGGGTTCAACCAAGTTCCAAAATGGTTAAACACAAAACACAAAAAAATCACTATTGTTCCACACGAACAGATTATGCCCAAAGATGCAATTCCTACATTCAACGCAACCGCAATAGAAATGTGCATGCCAAACATTCCTGGGCTTAGCGAACATTTTATTCTGATGAATGATGACATGTTCATAAATAAAAATTTAAAACCTTCTTTCTTTTTTGATAAGCGCGGTCGCGCAATTGTCCGATTCAGCGCGCCCCATAAACGTCAACGAAACATTGCGCGTTGGATGGAAAAATCGGATAAATATGTTCAGACATTGATATTATCTGCCAAAATGATTGCGGACGCGTATGGGAAAAAATATTATTGGGCGCGCCCATCACATGGGGTTGACCCGTACATAAAATCTTCTTGGTGCGAATGCCGCAATCATCCGCTGTTCAATAAACAAATAGATTCCCAAATTCGCAATAAATTCCGAACCAACAATGAAATTCAACGATGGATGATGAATCTGTATGACCTGGCGCATGGGCGTGCAAAGTTTATACATTCACGCGGACATAAAAATGGGCGACATAAAATAATAAATATGATTTATAATTTTATATATTTTATGAAAACCAGAAAATCTAATGTATGCGTTCCGAATGTCCACGACCAAGCAGAACATTTATCAACTGCGGCAACATTCTGTATAAACGACTGTCCGTCAAATACCGCTGAAATATTGCGCGAAAATCGTGAATTCTTAGAATCTCGTTTTCCAAAAAAATGTGAATTTGAAAAATAAAAAAGTGCAGAAACTGCACTTTTTTTATAAACCAATAAATTTATAAATTTTTTCACGCAATCCGTACCATTCATCAGGCACACTGTCAAACACCCCCATTTTATTCATGCGTACAAACTCATCACGCGCCGTATCCAATTCTTGCGCCGTCTTCAAATATTTAATTTTACGGTATGCCCAATTCACAAACAACCACATAAATTTTTCTTGCCACATTTTCATCTGATAATCAGATGCAGATTTTTTATACAGGCTGTATGCATTGGAAATCCCCGTACACAACGATTGCATTATTCTTAATTGTTTCGCCGACAAAACAATTCCACCAAAATTCGGTAAATAATAATATAACGGTAAATTTATAATTGTCACACGCGGCGCCTTTAACATTATCGCACTCCACCATGGGAAATCTTCAAACAATATTCCTTTGATAAACGGCGTATTTTCTATCAAAGATTTTCTGTACATGTTTTTCCACACCTGACAATGCTTAATCAACCAACGCCGATTTTTATTTCCCGCATTATGCGCGCGTTCAGTTGCATATTCAAAGACATTATCTGTGGTACGTGATTTTATCTTTTTAACATCGTATTTTTTGCCAATTCTCCATGGGCGAATATCATCTGTATTCATACCCAATTTATGCATAACCATCAAACGCGGACGATAAATTCTGTCATATGTAAACGATACTATATCAGATTCATCCCGAATCGCCATCGCATAGGCAATTTCCATTGTTTGTGGATGAATAAAATCATCACTGTCCAGGTACATAATATATTCGCCCTTGGCGTATTTCATTCCGACATTTCGCGCATCAGACAAACCACCGTTTTCTTTGTGAATAACAATAAAGCGTTTATCCTTCTTGGCGTATTCTTCGGCAATTTTTCCAGAATTATCGGGTGACCCATCATCCACACAAATCGCCTGAAAGTCAGAAAAAGTTTGATTTTTAACACTGTCCAAACACCTGCGCAGATATTTTTCAACATTATACATTGGAATAATTATAGATATAGCCGGCATATTTAGGTCCTTTTCTTTTTACATTTTGTTAACCATCACATCTGCGAATGTTCCGGGTACAATATCTTTAACCCACGGACTGTTATAAGTTGTTTTCTGGAAAAACGCACCAGATGTCACTTTATCAAAAATCTTTTTATTAAATGGTTTTGCGCCATAATCCCACCACAGCGCATGCGTTGGGTCTTGGTCTATGTGCGGCATTTTTGCGAAATATTTTTTTGCCCGCACATCATTTTGAACCAATGTCTTGAATAATAATTGATGCATAAAGTAATCAAAATTATGGTTTTCATGCATCCAATAATCAAGAATCATCGCACGCCACGCATCCAACAGATATGCACCTTTGCGTGCACGGATAAAGCAATTTTGCATATAACTGTACGGACTGCCAACCTTTTGACCCGCCATGTATACAAAGAAATCTTCTTTAACAATCCAATCTGGAATTGGCGCGGTGACAAACCCGGTTGAATCAAGCCAGAATCCGCCATGCTCGTACAGCAATTCAACGCGGCAAATATCTGCAAAATGTGCATGCTTAATTTTACCCTGTTTACGTTTTTCCATAATCTGGGGCGGCAAAGTTATATAGTCAAAAATAGTATCTTCATCCAACACGACTAATTCTTGTTTACAGTGCTTACGAATACTGCGGAAACACGCCTTTACTAAATCTGGTGCATTTTCTTCGCCCTGCAACCACAGTGTCCAAATCTTTTCACCTTTATCATTTTTTACAACTTTGCGTTCTGGAATCGCGGCGGCGGCGGGCAAATATCGCCGAAAATATTTTGGAATACGTTCTGCCAAAATATCGCTGCGAATTTTGCGGCGCACTTCGCGCGGGCGCCAAAACCAATTCAAAACATGCGCATGCAATACAATACCCGACAAAGCCCACATTCTTTTAAGATTCATCATCTACTCCTTTGCATTGAAATCAGGCGGCAAATACATGCCGCCTGACAAGACTTATTCGTCCACGCCTTCGCCCGAAGAACTGTCATCATCATCAGACGGTCCCATGGTCATTTCTTCGACAATACCATTCGCACGCGCCATAATTTTTTCTAACAATTCGGCCTGGGCATCTGGATGGTCGCGCAACCATTGACGTGCATTTGCTTCGCCCTGACCTATGCGTTCATTGTTATAAGAATAGAAACTGCCGGCTTTATCAATAAAGTCGTATTTTACACCCATATCTAAAATTTCACTGATACGAGAAATGCCTTCGCCATACATAATTTTGAAGTCAACCGTACGGAATGGTGGCGCAACTTTATTTTTCACAATCTTAACACGGGTTTCATTACCGATAACATTTTCTTTGTCTTTGATTGCACCTGTGCGGCGAATATCCAAACGAACCGACGCATAGAACTTTAACGCATTTCCGCCACTGGTTGTTTCCGGATTACCGAACATAACCCCTATTTTCATACGAATCTGGTTAATGAATATCAGCAAAGTATTACTGCGCGAAACAGACCCTGCTAATTTTTTAAGTGATTGACTCATTAATCTGGCGGTTGTTCCAACAAAACTATCGCCAATATTACCTTCTAATTCAGCCTTGGGTACCAATGCCGCAACCGAATCAATTACAACTACATCAACCGCACCAGATTTGATAAGCGTATCGGCAATTTCCAATGCCTGTTCACCCGAATCGGGTTGTGATATAATAAGGTTTGCTACATCTACGCCCAGTTTTTTCGCATAACTTGGGTCCAATGCATTTTCTGCGTCAATATACGCACATGTGCCACCCTTCTTTTGTGCTTCGGCAACGGCGTGCAATGCCAGTGTTGTTTTACCACTGCTTTCCGGGCCGTATATTTCAACGATACGACCACGCGGGTACCCACCAATGCCCAGCGCAATATCCAAACCCAAAGACCCCGAAGATATTGCCTCTATATTCTGTTGGGAACCGTCGCCCATTTTCATAATTGCTTCTTTACCAAATTGCTTTTGAATTTGTGCCAATGCAGATTCCAATGCAGGATTTTTTGCCCCTGTTGCAACAACTTCTTTCTTTGCCATAAAAAATACCCCTTTTCTTATATTTCAGATGATACAAAGAAAAAACCGCCTGTGCAATTATTTTTTAGCCATTAATACCCCGACAGACAAAACCCCAATGGCAAATGTGACCAACCACACCGCAGATGTCGCGCCAAAGAAAGTTATACATGTTGCCCCAAGGACCGGGACAATAACATTTGGAAAATTCACACTTGTACGAAACACACCGTAAAACCGGGCTTGCTGATTTTTCTGGGTATTATCAAAGAACAACAAATCATGCACAGGTTCCATGAATGCGCCTGAAATCTGCCATAAAACAAATATCACCAAAACAGGAAAACCTGTGGCAACCGTTGCCCACGCAGAAAACGCTGCAAAAGATCCAAATCCCAAAACCAGCCATATTTTTTTACCGAATCGCCGCACCAATCGCCCCATAACATCGGACAGCAGCAAATATGGTATTATACCCAAACTAAGCACCCATCCCAATGTATCGCGACTAAAACCGTTTTCTATGACAACAATTGGCACATACAGGTATCGCATCGCCCGCAAAGAATAAAACCCAAAATTTACTGCATATGCGCGCAACATTCCTGGTGTACGAAAAAACAGTCTGGTATTACGCCACAACGCCCGCATTGTTATTCGTGGGTTCACGGGCTTTATTTTCTTGTCTTCTTGACTAAGGCGAAAATACTTAAAGAACACCCACGCCGCCATATATATCGCAGATGACAGAAAAAATGCCGACCTGTTACCGAATCTGGTTGCCACGGTCACCGCCAACATTGGCGCCAACAACGCCCCGACATTTACCCATAAATGGTATCGGGCATTTAAACGCGCCATACCAATATTACCCGCAAAATCTGACATAAATAACGGCACCAACATCGCCGTAAGGATAATTGCAAAACCACTTGTATAATCCAACACGATAAAAGTACGTGGCAACACCGAAAAACCCATCATCGCATAACACGCGACCAACATAAGCAACGAAAAATAGAAAACTTTTACCTTGGAAAACTGACGAAAAATCTCGTTAGCAAACAGTCCGACAATTACACAAAACACAGAATAAATTGCGACATAGATACCAACAATCGCGGAACTTTTGAATATTTCTAATATAACCAGAGAATACACCGCATTATAAATACCATCGGCAAACCCAGTAAATATACCAAGGTTTGCGAATGAAAAACCGTTCAACGACCCCCGCCCAGAAATATATTTCTCTTTGGCCATATACTCTCTCCGTGTTCTGTAATAATATCACAAAAAAGCATAAATCGCAAAACCCAACAAAAAAACGCACCGTTTGGTGCGTTATATATTTAATGTGCTAAATTAAGCCTTTTGTTGTTGACGTTTTTCATACATATCTGCGAAATCAACCGGCTGCATCGCAAACGGTGGGAAACCGGATTCTGCCGTCAACCGTGTCACCAACGCCCGAACAGCAGGGAACAATAACGCCGGCACATCAATCAATAATGTGCGTTTTTTGGCTTCTTCGTCTTTTTCTTCTTCCATCTGAACTAAACCAGTGTATGTTGTCTCAATCAAGAATATAGATTTAGAATCAGCCTTTAATTTAGAATGAATTTTTGTAATCAAATCAACCATATACAGATTTTTTTCTGAACCTTTGACCTGCATATCAATGTTTATTTCCAATTCGGCCTGACCGTTATCCTGTTTAAAGAATAAATCTGGTACATTTGGGCTTTCAAAAGAAATGTCTTTAAGAAATTGAGATATAATGTTGAACTTTGCCATTACGATTGCTCCTTTTTTTATGACTCGTTTTATGATAATATAGCATTATAGAGAAATTTTACAAGTGGGGGATGAAATAAAATGCAAACACAGGTTTTCAGACAGATAATCCGCATTGCAACGTTGGGGGTATTTGGATTTATATTGGCATCATGCGACCTGTCAACACCGACACACAGTGGCGACGATTCGGTCATACCAACAAATAATCTTAAAAAAGTATCTTATTCGGATCTGCCCGATTGGGACAAAGACGATGTCAGATATGCACTCCAAGCATTCCGTAATTCATGCAAGGCAAAAATTCAATACCGCGGACGTGTTATTCCTGACCGGGCATTGTTTGAAGAAAAATGTGCTATGTTGCCCAGTGCCAGTGCCGATACCGCAACCGTGCGCACATGGTTTGAATCACATTTTCAACCATATAAGGTATACAATGATAACGGCACATCACGGGGGACATATACAGGGTACTATTCCCCGGTGATTCCGGGCTGTCGCACCAAAACGGCGGAATGTAACGAACCATTAATGGGCATACCAACAGATGGTCGCAATTTCAAAGGCGTATCAAAAAAAGAAATAGTAGAAAATAAAATTGGTCGTGTTCTTTATTGGGCAAACATCGTTGATGTCCAAAACATTCAGATTCAAGGCAGTGGCATGTTAAAATTATCTGACGGCACAATGGTAAAGTTAAACTTTGCGGCGGTAAATGATATGCCATTCAAATCTATTGGGGAACAACTGCGTAATCGTGGCATACGACCCGATGGTGGTTATTCTGCGGATGCGGTGTGGACCCACTTAAAGAAAAATCCAAAACTTGCACACGAAGTTATTTACAATAATCCGCGGTATGTTTATTTCTATGAATCGGTTCCCCCAGATGTGATTGGTAAACTTGGAACACCATTGTCAAAAATACGCAGTGTCGCAATGGACGATTCGCTGTATACGTTGGGATTGCCCGTATACATAGACACGAACCTGTCCAACGGACAAAAATTCAGACGTCTTATGATTGCCCAAGACACCGGCAGTGCAATTCGCGGTTTTGTACGTGCTGATATATTCTTTGGCAAAGGCGATGAAGCGTATCAATATGCCCATGGTCAACATGCCCAGGGCGAGATGTATATTTTAATGCCAAAAGAATACACTTATGCCAAACACCAAAAATAAAGATTTTATTACGCACACCAAACGCCCACAAAGTATTGCGGGCGCACTGGGTGGGCTGTTCAAAATATTTGGGGTGCGTGCATCTGATTCAGACCTTGTTGCGCGGTGGGCAGAAATAATCGGACCAGAAATATCATCCATGGCGGATATTTGTGCAGTAAAAAAAACACGCACCGGTGAATATAATATTGTGTTAAGACCGCGGAATCCGGCGTATACATTAAAATTATCTTATATGACGGACGAAATAAAACAGAAAATAAATAAATATTTTGGCGCACCCTGTGTCGGCAAAATCAGTTTCAGGAGGTAAGAAATGAAGAAATCAAAATATATGTTGTTTCTTGTTATTATATTACTGGTTATGTTGGCATTGCAATATTTAATTGATGATGTACTTGTACCTGGTGGAAATATATTTTCAAAAATATCTAATATAATCTCATGGGCAATAATTGTATTTTTCCTTGTTATGCCATGGATATCCATTAAAACATACAAAATAACAATAAAAACAAAAACTTCGGCAACCGTTATATCAAAAACATATGACGCGATTCAAACAACAGACAAACACATTTTTCTTAACACGGATGATATAATTCCATGGAAAAGACATTCTGATAAATTACAGCAACGACTAAAAATCGGCAAAACATATATCATTAAAACTTACCGTCCATGGCTGGCTGTAAATTATAAAAATATATTATCTGCGACCGAGGTAAAAAATAAAAAATGACAACACGAATTTTGGGAATTGACCCTGGACTTTTACATACGGGTTGGGCAGTAATTGAAACGAACGGCAACGCCCGCAAATATATTGCCAGTGGCGTAATACTGCCAACAAAGACCGGCGAATTATCAGAACGTTTGGCAATTATTTTTAACGAAGTTTCAAAATTGGTTAACACTTTTGCGCCCGATGAGGCCAGTATGGAAATAACATTTGTAAACAAAAATCCGACAACGACGCTTATACTTGGGCATGCGCGCGCGGCGGCAATGGTCGCGATATCTGTTCATAATATACCAATATCTGAATACGAACCGAATCGGGTCAAAAAGATTTTAACTGGTGCAGGTCATGCCGACAAAACCGCGGTTGATAAAATGGTGCGAATATTATTACCCGCTGCAAATCCAAAAACCCCGGACGAAAGTGACGCCATCGCAATCGCCCTGGCACACAGCAACACAACAAACTTTACAAAATTTATAGCATAAAACCGCCCGTTTGGGCGGTTTCACTAACCACTAATTACTAATTTGCGGCGGTGAACACTTTCTGAACATCGTCATTGGCATCCAGCGCATCAACTAATTTCTCAATTTTTGCGTATGCTTCTTCGTCCAAATCCATCGGCATATTTGGCACCCATGTCAATTCAGCATTTTCAGGTTCACCCAACACATCTGCAATTTTCTTTTGAACATTCATAAAATCATCTGGTTTTGTTGTGATTATAAAGCCTTCATCAGATGTTTCCAGGTTATCCGCCCCTGCGTCCATAACTATTTCCATCATTTCGTCTTCGGTTTTACCGATTGACGCAGGATAGAAAATTTGTCCAGCACGCGTAAACATAAATACCACACTGCCCTCTTCGCCCATATTGCCACCGTTCTTGGCAAAGATATTACGAACCTCTGGCACTGTGCGCCGCGGATTATCGGTCAATGCTTCAACAATAACCGGAACGGCACCTGGACCATAGCCTTCATACCGAACCGCCACATAGTTTTCTGTATTTGAACCTGACGCTTTGTCAATAGCACGTTTAATGTTATCATTCGGCATAGAATTCTTGCGCGCCTGTAAAATAGCCAATCGCAACCGTGGGTTATTGTCTGGATTTTTATCGCCCAACTTTGCCGCCATAGTAATTTCACGCGCCAATTTTGTAAACAAACCACTGCGTGCCGCATCTGCCAGCCCCTTTTTGTGCTGAATATTATGCCATTTGCTGTGTCCACTCATAATTTGACCTTTTGATTTAATTAAATTAAAATTACCACAAAAGGATAACAAATGATTGGAAAATTGCAAGGCATTGTTGATTATATTGCGTCTGACCACATAATTTTGATGGCAGGCCCTGTCGGATACAAGGTTTATACCCCGGATACCGTGACATTAGGCACGAATATTACAATGTGGATTGAAACGGTTGTTCGCGAAGATTCCATTCGTTTATTTGGCTTTTCCACTCAATCGGCGATGAATCTGTTTAATATGTTAACAGGTGTATCCGGTGTTGGTCCAAAGGTTGCTATGGGTATAATGGGCGCGATTAAGTCCGATACACTTATGACCTCGATTGCAACTGGGGACGCAAAAACCATTGCGACTGCACCGGGCGTCGGCAAAAAAGTTGCAGAAAAAATTATCGTTGAATTAAAAACCAAGGTCGGCGGCGGCGCATTTACAATGGATTTAACAAACGACAATGGCGCATTGCCTGATTTGCTGTCTGCATTGGAATCATTGGGATACAGACGCATGGACATTATTGACATGGCGCAAAAATTGGTTGCCCAGAACCCGAACGCAGATGTGACAAAATTGGTTCCGATGGCATTAAAAGAAATAAGTGGGAACAAATAATGAATGACAAAGATACAATATTTGCATTAAGTTCCGGGCACGGAAAATCTGGTGTTGCGGTGATTCGTATATCTGGCAAAGATTTGGAATCGTTCGCAAAAAAAATTGCTGGTCGCGCCACCTTGGTGCCCCGGCATGCGTATTTTACAAACTTGACCGACGATGTGCGCGAAATTATTGACCAATGTGTTATTATATACTTCGCCGCCCCAAACAGTTTTACCGGCACCGATGTTATTGAAATTCAATGTCATGGCGCACCGGCGGTAATAAACAAGATTTTTGAATTTTTGCGGGCAAACAATATGCGAATCGCCACGCCCGGGGAATTTTCACGGCGTGCGTTTTATAATGGGAAAATGGATTTATCTGATGTTGATGGGCTTGCGGCATTATTGGATGCAGAAACCGACAAACAGCGTGCAGCGGCGTTGCGCTCTATGATGGGCGGAGACGGCGCAGTATACGCCGATTGGCGTAACCAAATGTTAGAAATTTCGGCATACGCGGCGGCAATGACAGATTACCCGGCGGACGATTTACCGGCGAATATATCTGACAAAATTATGGAACGCATAAAAATGCTGTATACGGCGATTTCCGGTGCATTGGTAAAATATAAAACCGCACGCGCAATATCACATGGGGTAAACATAGTATTGGTTGGCGAAACAAATGTTGGAAAATCATCACTGTTTAACCGAATCGTCGGTGCATCACGTGCGATTGTATCTGACACCCCGGGAACAACGCGCGATGTTGTATCTGCAACAATGGATATTGATGGATATTTGGTAAAATTATCTGATACAGCGGGTCTGCGTGAAACAGACGATACAGTGGAACGAATCGGCATAGAACGTACGAACGACGAAATTGAAAATGCGGACATATTGATACACATAATAACACCGAAAGACCAAAACACAAAGATACGCGATGATGAAATCTTGGTTATAAACAAATCAGACACAACCGATTCTAAAAAAACAAAAGGCGCAATTTATGTATCTGCCAAGACCGGCGACGGCATGGACGAAATGATACAGGCGATTATTTCACGCATAAACGCGGTCACAGATAACGGCGAATCGGTTTTAATGATAAACGCACGCACATACGATTTGTTAAAAACGGCATCAGACGAATTACAAAACGCGATAGAAAAATCAGACGGCGATTATGACATATTGTCTGAACACGTCCGATATGCGGCGAATGCGATTGGAAAAATACTTGGCACAATCAGCACATCAGAAATATTGGACATGACATTTTCACAACTGTGTTTGGGGAAATAGTATTTAATTTCCCACAACCGCCGGTCCGGCGATAAATTCGCCCGCACCTTGATTCGTAAAGAATTGCCCGCTGACAGTATCATACATACCAACAACACCGGACGAATTTTTCGCCGGAACAAGATTACGGACAATGGAATTACTTGAATTGTCTTTTATCACAAATGAATACACTTTACCTATACCGATATAATTTGATGTTCCCGGTGTATTGAACACGCCAATAGTATTATTTATTTCATATGGTGACACTAATACCAAGTCAAAAGAATCAGCGTTGTTAATAATTACTTTGTGTTCTGGGGTATTAAACGTAACTTCAAATACATCATACGGTATAGTGATTGTTACTACATTTTGTGAAGAATTATACATTGACATATAATAAGAATTTTCGGTTGTTCTTGTTACGAGTCCTTGATAGTGACCGCCACCCCCAATAACGTAACCAAATTTAGTAAAAGAGTTTGTTGTTTTTCCAAACTTAACTTTTGTTTGAATATTTTCACCAATATTTACCCCCGTATCAATATATTGCGTACCTGTTGATTCAATATATTCCAACTGGGTGTATCCCGCCGGTAAATAACTAAGTGCAACCACAGTATCGGCAATTTCCCACAACGTACCGTTGTTATCCAGTTCACCATTCGCATTCACACGCCGCAAAGAATGATTTACCGCATTAATAACACCACTGTTAACACTTTCCGCCGTGACAAGTGAATCTTCATCACGAAT
>CAJOHU010000003.1 GCA_905234465.1 uncultured Alphaproteobacteria bacterium
TGTGACCAGCAAGAAATATGTAGATGACCTGATGTCTGGATACCAGGGTAAATTACCTGGTTCCGGCGCAAATAAACTTATGATATATGATGATGAAACTGGTATTGGTGAAAAATCCATTGAGGCAACACTTGTGTCAAATGCCACCGGTGTACCGACGGTTGGTGCGGTTAAGACGGGTTTGGACGGAAAACAAGATACGATTAATGGTACCCCGGGTTATGTGATGACGGGTACGGGAACCCCTGGCGATGTTGGTGAACGCGCGATTTACGGAACGGCGGTGTACAGTAATTCACTTGTGACCGCTGAAACAGTCAACACCAGTGTCACGGATGCGGTAAACAGTTCTTTGATTCGTGTAGACGAAAATGGCGCGCCAAGCGATACTGGCACACTGTGGGAAATTAATACTGATGTGTTTGCACTTGGTGTCTTGCCGTCAGGGTATACTCAGTTGGAATATATTGAATCAACAGGAACACAGTATATTGATACAGGATTAAAATTAAATCAAAATAATATCGTTGAAGTAGATTGGATGTATTATACCGAATCTACTATAACCACTTCTGGTCGTATGTTTGGCGCAAGGTATACATCTGGTTCAAGAAACTCGTTTTCAATTGGTTCAAATTCTGGTAAGGCTTCGATAGAAACTTATACTTTTGCTCAATTTGGTGATAATTCTGCACGTGCATTAAATAATATTGTAATTGGTCAATGGAATACTTATAAGGTGTCGGCTGATGGTTTTTATGTTAGCGGAGTGAAACAAGGTGATTTCCCTGTCGCCACTTTTGAAACTCCTTTTACTGTAAAACTTTTTGCATTTGAGCAAGCATCTAGTTCAGGTGCGACCCCAGCTGTTGGGGGTGGTGTTGGAAGATGTAAGCAGTTTAAGGTTTGGAATGGCGATACATTAGTAATGGATTTAATATCTGCTAAAAACAGTTCAAATGTCGTTGGTATGTATGACCTTGTTTCAGGACAATTCTTTACAAACCA
The DNA here is from genome assembly GCA_905234465.1 of uncultured Alphaproteobacteria bacterium. Taxonomy (GTDB): domain Bacteria; phylum Pseudomonadota; class Alphaproteobacteria; order Rs-D84; family Rs-D84; genus Enterousia. The sequence continues at coordinate 1,009 of CAJOHU010000003.1, forward strand.
AGGTGAGGGCGAATTTATTGAGGGACCGCCAGTCGGAAATTAAAGCCGTCATGTAATATCTTGTTCAATTTTTGAAATACGGTTAGTTGTTGATATTTCTATTCATATCGCAAACTGTCTATTGGATTTAATTTTGCCGCCTTGATTGCGGGCATAACGCCAGACGCCAATCCAACAACAACCGCCACAGACACAGATAAAACAACCGGCCATATACTGAATGGTACATTATATCCTAATATAAATCGTCCAATACCCTGGGACAGACCCACACCAAGCACAAGACCTATCATAGAACCGATAAACGATATCATAATAGATTCTGCCAAAAACTGTGTAATAATATGGCGTTCACGCGCGCCGATTGCTTTGCGTATGCCTATTTCACGCGTGCGTTCTGCAACAGACACCAACATCATATTCATAATTCCGATTGCACCAACCAACAAAGATACTGCCGCAATTGCAATTAACAATAATTTCAGATAACCCGTAACAGTTGTCATCGTTTCCATAATTTGTTTCATATCCATAACCTGAAAATCGTCTTCATCGCCCGCTTTTAATCTGTGCCTATCGCGGAGCAGGGCGGACACTTGGTCAATAACGACGGAATTATCCGCATCTTGGAACAGTTTTAATGCAACCATATTCACCGCATTTGGAAAACGACTGCCTTGGACGCGTTTTTTTAGGGTTGTTATGGGGATAAATACCATGTCATCTTGTGAACCCATCGCAGAATCGCCTTTTTCTTTTGGTACACCAATAATAACAAACGGAACATTTTGTATACGAATAACTTCCCCAACAGGATTTTCACCCATTCCAAGTTCAGCAGCTGTTTTGGGACCGATAACAGCATACGTAGATGCGTTGCGCACTGCCGAATTATCAAAAAACGCCCCGTATTCCATTTCTATGTTTTGCACCGTCGTATAATCTGGATACACACCAACCATTGATGTAGACCAATTTTTATTGCCGTAAACAACCTGGGCCCCAGATGTTTGTACCGGCGACACAGCCGCCACATCCGGCAATTTTGCAATAACATCGGCATCATCGGTGGTCAAAGTCTGGCGATTGCCAGTACGTACCCCACCAATTTGTGCCGCCGCTGCACGTATCACAACAGTATTCGTCCCAAGCGATGAAAATTGATCTGTGATTTCTGTCTGAACCGTTTCACCAACTGCAACCATTATAACCACAGCCATAACACCAATGATGATACCCAAAACCGTAAGAAAGGAACGTATTTTATTCCCACCAATGGACAGCCATGATTCTTTTAAAATATCATTCAGTGTCATCTCGTTGCCTTTGTTTTCTTGGTAAGTATCGCTTCGCTTTTTGGAATAGGTCCGTCGTAATTTATTCGCCCATCATATATGTGAATAAGGCGATTCGCATATTGTGCAATATCAAATTCGTGGGTAATCATAACAATAGTTATACCCATGTCTTTATTCAACTGCTTAAAAAACCGCAAAATCTCGTTCCCCATTTTTGAATCAAGTGCACCGGTTGGTTCATCAGCCAATATCAATTTTGGTTCACCCGCCAATGCGCGCGCAATGGCAACCCGTTGTTTCATTCCACCCGATAACTGGGTTGGTAAATAAAATTCAAAACTTTCCAAACCAACGCGGTGCAGCATTTCGCGTGCGCGGATAACACGGTCATCTGGGGTCATGCCACGATACATCAATGGCAACATTACATTGTCCAAGACATTTCTTTTTGGCAACAAATTAAAATTTTGAAACACAAAACCGATATGCTGATTACGCACAACCGCCAATTCGTCATCTGTCATATTTGTAATATCGCGACCATAAAGTTCGTATATGCCGGATGTCGGCGTATCCAGCGCCCCAATAATATTCATACACGTAGATTTTCCAGACCCAGATGGCCCCATAATCGCAACAAATTCACCCGCATGAATATCAAATGTTATATCAAATAAAACCTGTTGAACACCACCAACTTCCAGTGGAAAACTTTTACAGATTTTATTCAGCGATATAATATTTTCTGTTTTTTTCATGGATAACTCTTGATTAAAACGGACCGCGGCGGCGTGCCTGGGTTGCACTGGAACTGGTTGATTGACCGACACGACCGACTATCACCTTATCCCCAGGAATTATATCATCAGAAACTATTTGGGTTTCTGTTGCTGTTATCAAACCTTTTGTGTACGGAACAAAGACAACATCATCTTGGCGCATAATTGCCAAGTGGTCAGACGGTTTAATATCTGCGGGTGCATCAACAATTATATTCTTAAAATCACGCACCAAGAATGCAGCATTTTGAGATTTCCAAACATCGTGCGCTTCGTCAATAAGTATCGTCACAAATGCGGTCATACCCGGCATAAGACTTAAATCGGAATTATCTACATCAATAACCACGGTGTAAACAACAACATTTGATGTGGTGGTTGGTGATAAACGAATTTGCCGAACAGTACCGTTAAAAGTTTTTCGCGGATACGCATCAACAGTAAACGTGACATTTTGTCCTTCTTTGATGACACCGATATCCGCTTCGGATACTGCTGTTTCAATTTGCATTTTTGATAAATCTTCGGCAATTTCAAACAAATCTGGCGTTTGAAAAGATGCCGCAACAGTTTGACCTTTATCAACCTTGCGAGAGATAACAGTTCCTTCTACTGGCGATGTAATGGTTGCGTACCCAAGATTTGTGACCGCCCTATCGTATTGAGATTGTGACCGTTTAACTGATTGCACAGCCTGTTCATAATTGGTCTGGGACTGCTCCATTTCTGCGCGTGCTATATATCCAGAATCATACAGGGTTTTATTGCGTTCATAATCATTTTTTGCCAATGTTAATTGAGATTTTGCAGAATTTAGTGCGGCTTCGGCTTCGGCAACCGCCGCTTCCAACACGGACGGTTCTATCTTTAATAACAACTGACCTTTGGTCACGTGGGAATTATAATCAACAAAAATATCTTCAATCGTGCCAGAAACTTGGGAACCAACACTTACAGTATTCACAGGATTTATTTCACCAGTCGCGGTCACAACTTGGCGTATATCGCCCCGAATAATATTGACCGTCACGTATTCAACCCTGTTAGATTTTAACGTCAACAACCACCACAAACCAGCGCCCACAAACACACATAACACAAGCAAAGACCACCATTTATGACGCCAAATCCACGAAAAAAATCTGCGAAACCACGATGGTTTTTTTTCTGGTTCTGTTTTCATTTATTCTTCCTTTTCTATTTCTGATTTTATATCACCAATCGCCAACGCCAATGCCGCACGTTTTGTAAACAGGTCGTATTTTGCAGCATTGTGTTGCTTTTGCGCAGACACCAATTCTGATTGCGCTGTTTGCCAATCTAACATCGTTGCGCGTCCGACTTTATACATACCTGCCGTCACTTTTTCTGATTCAGTGGCAGATGCTAACAGTGCTTTTGTTTGTGACAAAACAGTCTGGGCGGTTTTGTAATTTTGATATGCACTGAATACATCTAATTCGGCATTATCGCTTGCGCTGCGCAGATTTTCAGTTGCACTGTCATACGATGACTGGGCACTGCGTACATTATACATGTTTGCAAACCCCGCAAATATAGGCATAGATGCCCGGATAGTTATTGTACCACCAACTTTTTCAGAACTTGGACCGAACACCCCAGAAAAATTATCATCACCCCAAGACAAAGTGCCCGACGCACTTATACTTGGCAAGTTTCTTAGAAAAGCGCTGTTGCGACGGTGCCACGCCGCATCTTTGTTCGCCGATGCGCGCAGCAAATCAGGACGATGTTCGCGTGCGATTTCAATCAATTCATCAATTCCGCGATTTTCACGCGGTGCACCAAAATCACCCGACATATCTGCAATAGTTATCTCTTCATCTGCTGGAAAAGATAATTTTGATAACAATGTACCTTTGGCTATTTCACGATTGTTTTTTGCGCGTTCTAAATCCAAATCGCGACTTGCCATTGTGGTCTCTGCCTTTAATACATCTGCACGTGCGACAACGCCCGCCTTAAACTTTTTGTTTGCGGTATCAAGTGCTGTTTGTGCAACCGTGCGCAAAGACCGCGCACTTTCCACATCGGCGTCTGCATTCAATAACGCATAGTAAGCACCGATTATACTGTATATATAGTTCTGAACACGTTCATCATAATCAAACCCCGTGGCGCGCCACACCGCAGATAACTGATTCAAATCCGCAAGTCTTCTGCCAAAATCAAAAATCAAATAAGATGCAGAAATTGATGCGCCGTAATTCCAATCGCCCCAATCTTTATTTTCATATTTATTTCCCATGGAAACCGTACCATTCACCGATGGTAAATAGTCTGCATAACCGGCGTTTTTGTTAAATCGCGCAGATTCCAAAGAATAATATGCAGATGCTGTTTGCGGATTCCGACACAACCCTAATTCAATAATTTGGGTCAAATCCAGAACGCCATCTGGGACATTTTTGCGCGACATACAATCATCTGTTTCGGCAAACGCAATCACCGGCAGCACCGCAAAAATCAAGGAAAAATTCGCTATTTTCATACTCTCGCCCCCATGAATATTTTGATTATATATTTTTTTATATTGAAAAACAATTTTTTTTTGATTAACATCGGCATGTTCATCATATGGCTTGGTGGCAGAGTGGTTATGCAGAGGACTGCAAATCCTTGTATGCCGGTTCGATTCCGACCCAAGCCTCCAAATTTAAATGCGGCGTGTGCCGCTTTTATTCTTGAAAAAACACGTTAAAAAATCTAACCTGTGATAGACATGATTGAAAGCATAACATTAACCGATTTTAGAAATCATAAAACCTGTCGCATTGGAACAGGTGGGCATCGGAATATAATCATAACCGGTCCAAACGGGGCGGGCAAAACCGCAATACTTGAAGCATTATCTATGCTGTCTGGTGACCGCGGTATGCGTGGTGCACCAATGAATGAAGTTGCACGATTTGATGGGGCAGGGGGGTTTTCTGTATACGCGAACCTGCAAGACGACAGTGAAATATGCGTGTATTTCAATCCAACAGATACAAACAGACATGCACGTATTGATGGAGAAAATGCAACATTATCAGAACTAAGCAAAAAGATTCGTGCTGTGTGGGTCACACCGCGTGAAGACAGAATATTTACAGATGCCGCATCTGAACGCCGCGCGTTTTTTGACCGTATGACCGCGTGTTTTGATTCTGCACATGCGGGGCGGGTTGCAAAACATGCCAAATTATTCACAGAACGCGCAGGTGCATTAAAAATGGGTGCAGACGATAAATGGATGGACGCATTGGATACTCAAATCGCAGCAGTTGCAGTTGCGATTGCGGCGGCGCGCATACAATACGCCGGTGAAGTAAATTATTTTTTGAATGATGCGGCTGTATCTGTGGCGGGTATGGTTGAATCTATGATTATGAATTCTAATGCCGCAGATTCAGAACGCGAATATTTTGCATATCTGAAAAAAAACAGAATGTTAATCAATGACAAAATGGTTCTGGATGGTGTGAATAAATCTGATTTTGGTGTATTTAATCAGGTATTAAACTTGCCGTCAAATTTGACCAGCACCGGTCAGCAAAAAACAACATTATTAAACCTTATATTGGCACATGCAAAATTAGTTTTCACAAAAACAGGTATGTCACCGATAATACTGTTGGATGAAGCCGCCGCACATTTAGATTCAGACGCACGTGCAAAACTGTTTTCTGAATTGGGAAAAAATAATGCCCAGGTTTGGGCGACAGGATTAGATGCAGATGTGTTTCGTGATGTGCCTGATGCAGAATTTGTTGCTTGCATAAACGGTGTGGCACATAATATAATTTGATGGCACGAAAGGAAATAAAAATGGCAACAATAGATTATCAGTCTTTATTAGATACCGCATTAAAATCCGTGGTTCGTGATGCATTGATACATGCCCAGATAAACGGACTTGGTGATGGGACACACTTTTTTATAACATTTCGTACACATGATTCAGGTGTTGTGTTGCCCGATTTCTTGCGTATACGGTATCCGGACATTATGACGATTGTTTTGCAGTATTCGTACAATAACCTGAATGTTTCGGATAAAGAATTTGGCGTTCAATTAACATTTGATGGCCGACCGTTTTTTATCAGGGTTCCATTTTCTGCATTGGTTGAATTCAAAGACCCATCGGTTGATTTTATGCTGTCTTTTCATAAACAGAAAACCCAATCATCACCCGATAATGATATAGAATTACCATTGGATGGCACAGGCGACACAATTCCAGATACAGGTCGTGTTGTCTCATTAGATGAATTTAGAAAAAGAAAGAAACACAGTTAATATTAGTAAACCTATTGTTGATATAGGCGCAAGGTTTGCACCCATTTTTTGTTATTTTGCAAAGCCCCCTCTGCGCCCCATGGGTACGAAATAAAAAACTGGACAATCAGAAAAATATAAATTATGATTCTTGATGCTTTGGGTGTTTAGCTCAGTTGGCTAGAGCATCTGCTTTACACGCAGAGGGTCAGGGGTTCAAGTCCCTTAACACCCACCAGAAATTTTAAATGCGCACCACAATGCGCATTTTGTTATTTATATTATCTGTTTTTTATTTGCCACGATAATGCATTGATAATATATAATTCTGCGCGGGCAACATCAAATTGTTTTGTATCGGGGTCTTTTAATTTGCCTTCGGCATCTATCCATATATCATTGGTGGCGGGTACAACCGCGTTTATCTTGTCCAATTCGCAAATGACATTATCGGGTCCCAAACCACCACTGTAGCCCATTTTATGATTCGGCATAACCGGTGCGCGCCACGCACGTGGCGATATTCCGCGTCCACCAGACGCATCAAACAACATTGAAAATTCTGCACATGTTTCATTCAATGCTTTTAATCGTCTGCGCTGTTTGGATGTGTATTGGAATATAAATTCTATGTCTGGATATGCACGAATAATATCGGCGACCCTGTTCGCATAAAATCTGAAACTGTCGTTGCCGCCATTTATATTTATCTGGACGCGTCTAATTACCGGTGTTCCGTTATTGCGTTGCATATCCCACATTCGCTTAATTTCATACGGAATATTACCGCTACAAATTTCTGTGCGCCAATCTGAATTTATATGCATTGCCAGGTTTATATTTGTATTACGCGTTGCATGCATCAGGGTTTCAAACCATACATATCGCGGCATCCATCCCGAAAATTTTGATGGATGTGCCTGAATCGCAAATTCAGCCATTGGATATTTCTTGCCAAGGGCGATAATATCATCTATTTCATTATATTCGCGCATATCACTGCATGTAATTTTTTCCAGAATCATCGGTTGCTCCTTTATTTAACATTCTCGCCTCGCCACTGATTCTTAGTTGCCCACACGCAGACCCAATATCGTTTCCGCGTTCCCGGCGTATGCGTGCATGTACACCATTTCTGATTAAAATATCTTGGAATCGGTGCACCGCATTGCCTGATGGTGATGTGAATTCGCGTTCAGATACCGCGTTCCACGGTATCAGATTTACCATACAATTTTTTCCGCGAACAATTTCTACCAACTGTTCTGCCATATCTGGTGTGGCGTTTAACAGATTGCCGTCTTTATCACCAAGTAATATATATTCTATCATCAATTGACGATTATGTTGTTCTGTAAATCGCCATACCGCATTCATGATTTCATTAATAGAATATTTGTTCGCAATAGGCATAATCTTTTTGCGCAATTCATCATTTGGTGCGTGTAAAGATATCGCCAAATTTATCGGGCGTCCCCATTCAACAAGCGCATCTATACCCGGCACAATCCCACACGTAGAAACCGTTATGCGACGCCATCCGATACCCATATCGCGATTTGCCCGTTCAATAAATCCGATAACATTTTCTGTGTTCTGTAACGGTTCACCCGTGCCCATTACGACAATATGCGAAACATCGCCATTATTTGCATCACCATTTGGGCGTATCGGTTTGTCGTTGAATTTATCGCCACGCAATTCCCATTGTGCGACCAAAATCTGGGCAAATATTTCATTTACGGTCAAATTGCGTTTTAAACCCATCAATGTACTGGCGCAGAATTTACATCCCATTGCACAGCCCGCCTGGGAACTGACACAAACACTGTTGCCATAACTGGTACGCATTAAAACGCACTCTATACGTTCGCCATCATTCAATTCCAACAAGAATTTTGTTGTCTGCCCATCAGATGATTCTAATTTTTTTACAATTCGCACAGGCAAAGTTTGGGCACACGCGTCTAAATCATTGCGCAAATTTGCCGGTAAATTTTTCATAGAATTAAAATCTGGGGCGCCACGCGCCATCCATTCAGAAATCTGTTTTGCGCGAAACCGCGGTTGCCCCATATCTGATACAAAATTTTCTAGTTCGGGCGTGGTTAAATCAAACAGAATTGTTTTTGTCATAATTTATACCTGTCATCGTTTATAATCACCACTGCACGGCGGCGCAGTTGTTTTAATTGTTGGTCTGCAACAAACATAGATTGTTTGTAAATCGCGTTTTGTTTGATTATATCGTCCAATTTTCCGTATTCTTTGGTCTTGGTTGTTTTACATACTAAAAACACAGAATCATTTTTCGGCTTTGACCATGTAAGCAGCGGCAAACCCGCAATTTGTTCGCGTACATCCGCAGACAGTTCATATTGCATCGCCGTAAATTGTTGTGGCGCACCACCAAGTCTTGTTGCAATGTCAACTGCGTCATCGCAATTTTTTGGTTTGGTAAGTTTTGACACAACATCATCAGGCACATCAACCAATCGCACCATTGTCATTTCCAATGGCAACCCATGTTCGCGTTCAAGCGAAACTTTTTCAGCGGCGATATCTTCACGTGAAACATCCACGGTTGGCATAATTGTACGAGCAACGACAACCTGCCATGCAATATTGGCACGCATCGCGCTGCGCGCCATTTCTTTTTCAGACGCCGTTAATTCACCCAATTCCATTTTCTGTAATTCTTCATCTGCATCTTTATCGGTAGGTTTCACATTAAAATTCGCGGCGTATTTTAATTTCACACTGTCATCAATTATGTTTTGCAATGCCAAACGGCGATTATCTGTTGATGTTTTTCCTTGGCGTGCCATTAATTTAACACGTGCGGTAATATCCGCATCTGTGATTGGTGTTCCATCAACAGTTGCGATAACTGTCGCAGCGTTTGCAGGACATATCATCATAATGATTCCAAAAGCATAAAGTATTTTTTTCATTTTTTCCTTCTTTTTTAATAATGTTGACCGTCAACACTGATTCCGAATCTGAATTGGAAAGTCGTGTCCCCGACATAATCTGCCTTGACCGCGTTGTCGCGGCGGTATCCGAAACTAAGGTAATAACACGGGTGTTCGTAAAATATTGTGCCTGTGTGTCTTTGGAATTTTTCATTTGTTGCGTTATATACCGCGGTCCAACGCACCGACCACCGGTCTGTAATTTGTAATCCGACACCGCCCGCATATTCGTGAATAGTTTCTGCCATAGTTTGGGCATCATAAAATTGTCTTGACCATATATGCCCGACATTTACAAAGTTTCGTGAATTTCCCAAAACAAAATTTGTTTCTGCATGCCGCAATGCCAAGTTTTCTTGTGCCAAGCGGAATCGCGAATATATATTAAACCATCTTTGTGTGTATCCGATTCTTCCAACATAATCAGATTGCCCATTACGAAACCCACTGTTTTTATCTGTATCTTCGCGTTTAGTAAAATCATATGTCTGACCAACGAATGCCTCAATAGTTTTTCCTTTGGCACTGAACGCAGACCAACGCAAACCGTAATCTGCAAACGTTCCGTTTTCCCATAAATCTAACCCAGAAAAACGATTGTTTGAAAACAATGTCGCGTCAGATAACAACGCACCCACAGAATCATTGTTTTGTGCAAATTGACTGTCTTTTATATGTCGCATAACTGTTAATCGGGCGCGTGGCTCTATGACCTGGTTCCAATTTTTCCCAGGTCTGAACAACGGCAGCCCCCATTCCAAGTATCCACTTGGTAAAAATCTGTTTTTAAGTCCAGAATATACATCGCCATCTGTCATAACTGTTTTGTTAAAGTTATAAAGGTCATATCGTGTTGCAATACTTGCCGTCAAACGATTTCCGCCCCATATTGTCCATGGCGATGTTATGCGGGCTTCACCAATTATTCGTTGCGTTGACGCCTTGTCCCCTGATATGCCCAATATGTCGCCCATAAATGTTGCGTATGTTGATGCAAACATAGGCGCCGTTTGATATATTCCACGGACATTAGGTAAAATATTACCGTCGGGCACAGCATGATTTCGTCCAGGCGTTCGTAAATCTTGGAATATATGCGCATCGGCAACAACATATCCAGACTGACCAAATAATTCAATTTTTCCACCAGAATCAAAATAAGGCTGTTCATTATAAAATCCATATTTCTGTAAATATGTTCTGTCTGATGCGCGCGCTAAGAAAACCGTAGCGCGTGCATTATCACCCAATTCAATAATATCATCGTTAAAAATGTGCCAACGATTTTCGCCTTCGCGGTTATGGGTAAATGATGCGCGGGTTCTGAATTCAGAATGTGGTCCATTCAGACGATGTTCTAACTGGAACAATGGATTTTCTTGGGTCAAATATGAAAAAGTGAATGTCGCGTCATTTGTGTCAGACATATAAACATAAAATGGAACATTTATTTGGGTCCCCATTTTATTGGTTGATTCAAGGTTAGGCATCAAAAAACCTGTCTTATGTTTAACACCCGGATCAGGCATTGCAAAATATGGCAACCACATCACAGGTATATCATATGTCCAAAACACCATGTTATAGAATTTTAACATGCGTTCTTCCAAATTATGTTTAACCTTTTTTGATGTGATATCCCACGCGTCTCCGAAACTATCGCAATTTTTACATGCAGTAAACATAGCATCTTTGGCAATGGTTATATCGCCATCACGGGTAATATTATCAGATTCTAAATAAACATGCGGCCCCAGCCATATTTCAATATCATTTCCCGACAAATCTGTACCTTTGCGATTCATATACGAATCTGTTAATGTCATTTTCTGACCAGATTTATTTGTGACTTCGGTCTTGCCGGTTGTTTTAATTGTTTCAGATTTAAGGTCGTATTCAATTTTGTCCGCCTGGATAAATGCGGGTTCTGTTAAATCAACCGCCACGGCGAACGCCGCGGACGATACAAATATCGGCAAAAAGGCAAATAAAAACATTCTCATTTTCTGATTAACAGTATTGTTATTCCCCCAATCAATATGATTTGCGCAAAACACAGCAGCACCAAATCAGTGACATTATTCAACATACTGGATAAAGACATAAATGAAGCCATAACCCCGGACATTACGATAACCGTTGCGGCGGGCGCAAAACTTGCACGACGGCGCAGTAAAGACGACCTCAATAATATCGTCACACACAACAGCGCCAAAACAAGATTCATCATCGGTCCCAAGAACCGATTACACAATTCAGACATAATCGTTTTGTACTGCTTCTGGGTGATGTTTTGTGAAATTACCTTTAACAAATACGTCGTTGGCATACGACGCGCCCTGAATGAAGATGCACCGCTTTTTTCTGTGACACTTAAATCCATATCAAAACTGTCAAATGTTCCAATAACATCGCTTTTCCCGCGCATCTGCAAAGAACCATCTGTCATGACAATAGAAAGCCCGCGCATAGTTGTCACCAATTTGCCAGTGTTTGCAAATATTGCCAGTTGGGTTTTATCGTTGCGTGTATCAGACAACATTACTTGATTCAAATCGTACCCAGAAACCTTGTCCACATACACCACCAGACCATGTGACATTTCGGTAAATGCACCTTCTTGTAATTTAAGGTGTGCCAACCCGTATCGCAAATTCCATTGTGTATCATAGAATTTAGCCTGGGTTGTGGGCACAATCCATATGTTCAGTACCAGATGTACAATCGTGATTATCCCCGCAAGAATCAATGCGGGTCGCGCAATGCGTGCCGGTGAAGAACCCGCACCTGCGATAACTACAACTTCGTTATCACCAATCATTTTGTTGTATACAAACAAAATCGCGATAAATGTGACAAATGGAACAATAATAGACAAAATAAACGGAACCATCATAATGGTAAGCCCCAAAAAATTGGTCAATTCAACGCCATAATTCATCAAAAATTTCATCATAGACATAATCTGGACCATCCATGCCAGTCCAGTTAGAATCAATAACAGCATTATGAAAACACCAATTAATTGTCGTATAAAATATTTATCTATGATTTTCATTATTTGTAAGTATAAAACCCAAAACAACCACCGTCAAATATATTATTAAAAAATAGTTGATTTTCACCGATTCGGTGTTATAATCAGCATGTTCTTAAAAGATTAAATTTTAAGGGCGGGGCAAAAAACCCCGCCCTTATAGATAAACAAGACGTAAAATAAAATACCAAGGGAGAAAACACAAATGTCTTTTGTTTCTATGCCGCGTCAGGATTTATTGTTGGCCATTGATTCATTGGCTGCGGAAAAGCAAATTGACCGCGAAACGGTTTTTAGTTCATTAGAAGCGGCAATCGCCAAAATCGCAAAACATAAATATGGCGAAGAATTTAACATTGTTGCAAATATTGACCGCAAAAACGGCGCAATCCACGTTAAACGTTTATTTGATGTTATTGAATCGCCGGAATCTGTGGGCGAAGAATATAACCCATCAACAATGTTGACCGTCCCCCAGGCAAAAAAATATTCTGAAAACCCATCTGTTGGCGATGTTGTTGAAGACCCATTACCGGAACCTGAATTTGGACGCATGGCATTTCAAACTGCGCGACAAATTATGACTGCGCGCGTTCGCGATGCGGAAAAGGGCCGTCAATACGAAGAATTCAAAGACAATATTGGTGATATCGTCAGTGGTGTTGTTAAACGTATAGAGTTTGGAAATGTCTTTGTTGATATTAATGGCAAAGCCGAAGGTTATATTAAAAACACAGAACTGATACCGGGCGAAAAGTTGGCGGTTGGTGACCGTGTTCGTGCATTGATTATGGATGTGACGCGTTCAAATTCTGGACCTCAGATTTTCTTGACGCGCACACACCCGCTGTTTATGGAAAAACTGTTTGTCCAAGAAGTACCGGAAATATACGAAGGTATCATTAAAATTAAATCTGTATCCCGTGCACCGGGTTCACATGCAAAAATCGCGGTTGAAACCGCAGACCCGTCTATTGATGCGGTTGGTATGACTGTCGGTATCAAAGGTACACGTATTCAACCGGTTATAAATGAATGCAATGGCGAAAAGATTGATGTTATTTTATATTCCGAAGACCCTGCGGTATTTATCGTTAATGCAATGCAACCGGCCAAGGTCGCAAAAATCATTGTTGATGAAGACACACGCACGGCGGTTGTGGTCGTAAACGAAGATCAACAGTCTTTGGCGATTGGTCGCCGCGGACAGAATGTTCGTTTGGCATCTCAATTAACTGGATGGAAAATTGACGTTGTTAACGAAGCCCAAGAACAAGAACGTCGCGCCAAGGAAGTCAAAGAAAAGACGGAATTATTCATACGCGGTCTGGACGTAGATGAAATGATTGCGCACCTGTTGGTATCCGAAGGTTTCCGCACAATTGAAGAAATCGCATTTGTTGAATTGAAAGAATTAGAATCTATTGAAGGATTCAATACAGAACTTGCGATTGAATTACAGAATCGTGCCAAAGCATATCTTGCCAAGGTTGAACAAGATTACTTTGATGAAGGTCACAAATTGGGTATGAGTGACGATTTGTTAAAATTTGATTTTATCAAACGTCCTATTATCATGAAATTGGGCGAATCAGGTATCAAGACTTTGTCTGATTTGGCAGATTTGGCGTCTGATGAATTGGTTGAAATATTGGGCGAAGAAACGATGAGTGCGCGTCTTGCAGGTCGTGTGATTATGAAGGCGCGTGAAATCGCATTTGGTATCACACAAACCGAAGAAGAAGAATAAAAAAACAAAGGGTGAAATATGGCAACATTGACACTTGGAAAATCTGTGACGCTTGACGCGGTGCAAAGCAAAAAGGGTGATTCCGTTTTTGTTGAACGCCGTCGCCGTGTTCTTGCCCCAGGCAGCAATGAATTGCGTGAAGAACCTGCGGCACCTGTAAAAACCCGGAATAATCCGGCGGATGAAAAACTGCGTGCCGTACTTGAAGCGGCGCATGCCCGTGAAGAAGAACGCAGAAAACGCGAAGCAGAAGAAGCCGCTGCGCGTGCCGCGCGCGAAGCTGAAATTGCCCGCGAAAACAAAGAATACGAACAGGTCAAAGAACAACTGGCTGCCCGTGAAAATGTTGCCACACCCGTTGAAGACGATTCTGAACAGGTGCAAGAAATTCCATCTGGACGTACATCTCAACAATTTAAAAAATCACAACAGTCGCGTCGCAATGATTCTGATGATGAAGACACCCCGGCAAATTCGCGCCGAAATTCTAAATTTGGTGGTGGCAAAAAAGAATTTACCAAAACAGGAAAGATTTCTTTGCACGATATTGTAATGGGTGATGAAGACGATGAAGATTCTATTGGAATTCGTGGCGCAAATCGCCGCCGATCCGAAGCGTCTTTGAAACGTTTCCGTGAAAAAGCACGCGCTATGTTCAATGCCCCACAAAAAGTATCGCACGAAGTGACACTGGGTGACACCATCGTCGTCAAAGATTTGGCGGCGGCAATGGCAGAAAAGGTTGGTAATGTAATTAAGAAATTGATGGAAATGGGGATGATGGTTTCCCAAAATCAATCTATTGATGCGGATACTGCAGAAATTATCGCAGGTGAATTTGGTGCAACAGTGAAACGCGTAGAAATAAAACCATACGCAGACCAAATTGAACGCGCACCAAACCCGGAACATTTGGTTCCGCGCGCACCTATTGTGACGGTTGTTGGGCATGTTGACCATGGAAAAACATCGTTGCTTGATGCGTTTCGCAATGCGAATGTTGTCGCCGGTGAAGCGGGTGGCATTACCCAGCATATTTCTTCGTATGAAGTAAAAACAAAGTCTGGTGCGATAATCACATTCTTGGATACACCGGGACATGAAACATTTACGGCGATGCGTGCACGTGGTGCGCAAATGGCGGATATCGTCGTTTTGGTTGTTGCGGCGAATGATTCTATTATGCCCCAAACGATTGAAGCCATAAATCACATCCGTGCTGCCAAGGTTCCTTTTATTGTCGCGATAAATAAAATAGATTTACCCGAAGCCAATCCTCAACGTGTAAAAACAGATTTATTGCAACAGGAAGTTCAGGTAGAAGAAATGGGTGGTGATGTTCAGTGCGTTGAAATTTCTGCCAAACAGAAAATCGGGCTGGATAAGTTAGAAGATGCAATATTATTACAGGCGGCAATGATGGATTTGCGTGCAGACCCAGATATGCCCGCGGTTGCAACGGTGGTAGAGGCAAAAATGGAACGCGGTTTGGGCGCGGTTGCCACCGTGATTATTCGCCAGGGTACATTAAAGATTGGCGATGTGTTTGTTGTTGGTGAAACATTCGGACGCGTGCGTGGTCTGATTATGTCAAATGGCGAAAGGGTCAAAATGGTTAAACCAGCGCAACCTGTAATGGTATTGGGACTGGATTCTGTACCGGCGGCGGGTGACCAATTAAATGTTATGGAAACAGAATCACAATGTCGTGAAGTTGCGGCATATCGCACCCAACGCGCGCGTGACAAGGCAAATGCGGTTAAACGTTCTTCATTGGAAGAATTGTTTGCGCGCCAAACGAATGATGACAAGAAATTGACTTTGCCGATTGTTCTGCGCGCCGATGTTCAAGGCAGCGTTGAGGCGATAACCGATATGATTCGCGGAATTAATACAGACAAAGTTGGGGTTGATGTGTTGTCTGCGGGCGTTGGTCAAATTACCGAAGGCGATGTGCGTTTGGCAATCGCATCTGGGGCGGTTATAATTGCGTTCAATGTACGCGCAGATTCTGCGGTTCGTGACATGGCACGCGCGGGCGGTGTTGATATTCGGTATCACAGCGTTGTGTACCGCATTACTGATGAAATCAAAGAAATTTTATCTGGGAAATTGGCTCCTGAAAAGAAAGAAAACTTTATTGGGTATGCAGATGTTATTGCACTGTTCACGGTGGGCAAGGGCATTCGTGTCGCGGGTTGCCGTATGAGCGAAGGCACCATCAAGAAAGATGCATTTGTACGGTTGTTGCGCAACAACGTTGTTATATATGATGGCAAAATTGGCGAATTGCGCCGCGAAAAGAATGAAGTCAAAGAAGTCAGCGGTGGCGTAGAATTCGGAATGAGTTTTGATAAATATAACGACCTGAAAGAAGGTGACCGCGTAGAATGCTATGAAGTCCAAGAAGTTAAGGCGCAATTATAGTGATTTGTTAATTATGATTACGGCGAAATATTGGCACGCCCGGCAGGACTCGAACCTGCAATCCACAGATTAGAAATCGTCTGAATCCAAACCGATTGTTTACCCAATTTCCGCCCCTTTCCGCCATTTTACCCCCGCCCCAACCACCACCCTATGTAGCAAATATGTAACATTTTTTATAAAAATTGCTGTCGCATCACCCGTTCAAAAAACGCTTTTTCTACAAAAAGTTTGACAAGTTGCTCTGTTTATACCATCCTCTTGTCAGAGGTTCGGCTGAGGGGTTGCTAATGGTGACTCCAACTGCATTACCTCTTTTTTCTTGACGTATAGGTGGTTTTTATGATATAATACGTCCCGAAAAGAAGGGTGCAAAACCATAATGGTTGTTGCCCATTTTTTTGTTCCTATAGTTAAAAATTGTAAAAACGTATTACGTTTATGCTTTTTTTATGATATAATCTGCTTGAAAATAGTGTTTTTTGTGCTACTTATTATAAAACCAAGGGTCAAACTATGTATATTAAACTGCAAAATGTTGGTGCGATCAAAGAAGCAACGGTTGATTTAACCGGACTGTCTGTTATTGCCGGAAAAAATGGGACCGGTAAAAGCACTATTGGCAAAACTGTTTACACAATAATCAAATCTATTCAGGAACAAGATAAAATTGTGGCAAAAAAACAGAGAGATTTTATTGAGTGGGCATGCAAAAACATCTACTTTCAGTTACAGGGATTTATATCAAGAGCAGCTAGTGTCCAACAATCGGTTAATTCCGATACGGAATTGTTAGAATCTTCGTTTCAATATGGGGCATTTGAACAGCAATTAACACAACATGTTTTTGAAGAAAAAGATTTGAATACGGCATATGCACTTATAGATTCAAGAATAGTGTCTGTCGATAAATTTTCTGAAATAGTTGACGATCCAACTAAATCAAAAGTAAAAGAAATATTAAAAAGTATAAAAGATAAGTTGGTACCGATAGATACTGGTACTGCATTAAAAGAATCCTTGCTTTTTATGTATCAAAATGTTTTTGATGGACAGATTAACAATTTAAAATCACACATAACATCCGAAGTCGATTTTAGCGGATTGTTGAAATATTCCGTATCAAATAATGCTGACACTATGTCTTTCTCTGACAGGCTGAAAATAACTTATGCTGATACACAAATACAACAAAAAGTATTTCAAGACGCAACTTTTATTGAGACCCCTCTGGTATTGCAGATAGAAAAAATTAGAAATATTGAAGCACTTCCTATCTATTGGAAAGATTTGTTGAGAAAAGTAACAATGCAATCTATTGATGCAACGTTACAAAATGATAATGTTAAGGAAGTTGTAACAGATGTATCTAATGCTTTAGGCGGTTCTTTAGAATACAACACAAACACAAGAAGGTTTGAGTTTATAAAGAAAGATTTTGGTAATGGTGCAAATGTTTCTATTGGTAACGCGGCATCAGGTGAAAAAATCCTTGGCATATTTCAACGGTTAGCATTAAAGGGTTTGTTCGGTCCAGATAAAATTTTGATTTTAGATGAACCAGAAAATCATTTACACCCAGAGTGGTTAGCTGTTTTAGCAGAGGTGCTGGTAAAATT
Organism: uncultured Alphaproteobacteria bacterium; assembly: GCA_905234465.1. Classification (GTDB taxonomy): domain Bacteria; phylum Pseudomonadota; class Alphaproteobacteria; order Rs-D84; family Rs-D84; genus Enterousia. Next base: position 19,175 of record CAJOHU010000003.1, read on the forward strand.
ATCTATTGCTAAATGTCCTATTCTTGTTACTTCGCATAGTCCGGATCTGTTGCAGGCTATAAGATATTATGCAAAAAAACATGGTTTATCTCAATTAAAGATGTATTTGGCTGATAGTAAAACGCAAGTCGTTGAAGATAAAACTGGCAGAGAATACGAAATATTTGATAATTTATCAAAACCAATAAATGACATATTTAAGTTTTCTGTTGAAGAAGCATTTGCTTAATGGGTGGAATACGGTTTAACTATGCCAGATTATACGCGTTTTAAGAAAAGTTTTTGTGATTGTTGCAAAACCAAGAAAGATGGTAAATGTTTGCTTGGAATACAGCATTCTCGAACGATTCGTGATCATATTGACTTTATAGATTGGGAAGCCGTTATGGACACAAAAGGCCCCAATGAGCATGATTTGCCGAGATGCGATTCTGTTTATTTTCGTGATAATATAACATTTTTTATAGAACAAAAAAACGCAAAATGCTTTTTTGTCGATAATAGCTCTGAACCGAAAGATCCAGAGGATTTTACAGAGATTTTATTTGCAAAATTTGAAACATCTAAACGAATATTTGGGGAAGACGCTAAATTGTCAGATAAGATAGAATATGTTTTTTCTTATGATTTTAACGATATTAACGAGCAAAAAAGATCTTTTTTGGAAAGAAATTTAAGGAATATATTTTTTGTGCGTTTAGATCTTAAGGGGATAATATATGGAACTTGTGACCAAGTTGCTTATCATACAATACATGGCACAGAAATTGAAACTTTATAAAAAACGTGGTCAATTGACCACGTTTTTTTACATCATCTCGTAATCTTCGTGACTTAGGACGGTGTCGAATAAACCAACGCCTTCGCCTTCGTGTTTATTGATACCAGAGTATTCCAAACTTGCGTCTTCATAACGTTTGAATTTGTATACAGCATCGTTCATCAAGGCGTCGTTAAACACCCCAAGGCTTACCAACAATTCAAAATCTTTCACATCTAAACCGGTAACCTTTTTGAATAACCCTGGTTCCAATTGCGTAATAACGTCTTTTAACGTGCGTTCACGATAATCGGTCAGATACATAAAGATTGGCACGCGGGTCGCAAACTTTATCAATTTTTCCTGAATCTGTTTGCGTTTAGATTTGAATTCCTTTTCCTCTTCGGACAATTCTTTCTTTTCTTTTTCGGTCAGCTTACGTTCATTGGCTTTTTGTTTCTTTTCTTTGATTGCGTTGGATTTGTTGATGATGGTTTCGATATCTTGATTCAGACTGCGGAAACCCTCGATACTCATCAATGCTTTCATTGCTTTTTCGTTGCTCATCAAACGCATCAAAGTAGCATTATCCACATTGACCAACAAAGCACTTTCCCAACGGCGTGCTAGCAATGTTGCGCTGGTACCACTCATTGCCATATCAAGTATTTCACCGGCATTGACCTGACGCATAGCACTGCCGTCATAAGCCAGCACCGGTAAGAAGTTGATAAATTCAGCGACTTTCTTTTCTGGGTCGCTTTCTTCAACGTTCAAACGGCAACTATAATCCGTTATTTGTCGCAACGCACGATCTGGTGCAAAGTCGAAAATATAGCATTCTTCTTTCATTATTTGCGTGGCATTTGGATGTTCGCCATCTGGATTCTTAATAACCCACGGTGTTTGTACGCGAAAAGCGGCTTGGAAATACGTTTCTGGAGTCTTTAAGTTTCTTAACATAAAGATACCCGACCAAGGTTTAACAGACACGCCAGTGGTCAATTTTCCACACGATAAAGTGATGGTCTTGGTTTCCAATGGGTTGTCCATTGTTTCAAATACTGGCAATAATGCTTTCTCGCCGATGCCAGCTTCTGTTCCGGCGGCAATGATTATCTTATAGTCATGATAAAACACATTTTGACGACGTTTCAGCAGGTTTGCCATGGCATAACATGCCGCAACCGATGGCAAGAACCAGAACGTGTGCGACAATATACCCAATAAACGAGTATCTGCGAAAGGCATAGGTGGTTTCTTGGCCCCCATTTTCAGATTATCAACGGTTGTTTCCATCAAATTGCCACGGATAAGATCCAACCATTTCTGTACTTCATTTTCATATTTGAATTTGGCATTTTTACCTTCGCCTTCGGCTTCAAAGAATGTGTTCAGATCAAATTCATCAAATTCGCCACCCAATGCAACATTACGGATGGATTCTGGTAATTGATATGTCATCATCACCATGCGCGGCAAAGCAGCATAAGGGTTAGTTTCCGGATCTAGCCATTCTTCTTTGGCGCGTTGTTCATCAGAATAAGTCCAGTTATAAATCTGTTCTTCAATGAATTCACCACTGTTTATCGCACGGAAAGGTGTACCGGATAAATACAGATAGTGCGATGTTGTAATTGGCATATTTGATTCATCAAAATAATCAATCGCCTCGCCATTTGCAGCTTTCTGTTCAGCCTTGGATTCATTCTCAAACAAATCTTTCGCATTTTCACGCCACGCACCATAATGATATTCATCAAATATAACGCAATCCCAGTTCGTCCCGTGAACCCATTCATTTTGCGCTTTGATACCACCGGCTTCATTTTTGCCCAGATAATCTTGGAACGACCCAAAACAAACAATAGGACGATTTAAATCCAAATGTTTCACAGATTCCATAAACTGTTCTGTGGATTTATCTTTCTTGGAAACAAATTGCCATCCTTCAAAATCTTTGTGTGTATTCAGGTCAGATTCCCACGCTTGCTGAACGGCCGGTTTGAATGTTAAAACCAAAATCTTACTCCAGCCCATGCGTTTGGCCAGTTGATATGCAGTAAAAGTTTTTCCAAAACGCATCTTGGCGTTCCACAAAAAGTGAGATGTTTTGCCCGGATTTTCTTTTGCCCATGCCTTAAAATACGCGATGGTTTTATCAACGGCTTCCTGTTGTTCCGGTCGCATACCGAAATCTTCGGTGCGCTGGACCTCCAAAGAATCGCCATGTCGCAAAGCAACAATTGCCGCCATAACATCAGCTTCGGAACATTTGAACCATTCGGTCAATTTATTATCCTTGTCGTGCAACTGAATAAAGCCATGATTGCGTAACAAACGATGGACGTCTTTATCTGTAAACACAGAACCATCTTCACGAATGGCCGGTTCATCAATTACAATCTTGTACGGCTTTTCACCGGGTTTCAGTATTGGATATTGTTCGGCAACACGATCAATCGCGTTTTTGGTGGTATAACCAACCTTTAACATACCCACATATTGCGGATTGTTATCACAATATGCATAGATAGTCGGATTTAAATTCGGCCGTGCCGGAAATAATACTTTCTTTGCCATGACTTACTCCATTGGTCGAACCATAGATTCAATAAACGCAATTTCATCTTTGGTAAGTTTGTATTTCTTGTATAATTTTTCATCAGTCCATTCTTCATTGAAATCTTGCATTGGAACAAATGAATACACCCTAGTTGGCGCATCTTGTGTGTTTTTTATTAACAATACTAAAAATCTGAACAGTTTAGTTTTAACGTAAGAAATGAAGTTTATGGCTTCTTGCTCGGAGTTAAAAGAATTCATTACACGATACGTTGCAGTACTGGCTGTACCTGGTTCTCCTATAAAGGGTTTTCCTAGAACAAGGTAAGGGAAATCGCCCCTTTCACCATAAGCTTTTGCAGTAAAAACCTTCCACTTATCAATTAAATCTGCATTATTTACAATTTTTGATTTATCAATGTATCCGTTATTGGGATATGCAAATAATTTAATAGAATTTTTGAAGGGCTTTGCAGAAAAATCACGGAAATTTGTATTTAATCCAAAAGGATTTTGTGCACTAATAAAATTATCTAATGTTTCGGCTCGATCCTTTAAAACTTTATTTAATATCGGTAATGCCTCATTAAAACGAACAAATTTATCGTCCCCGAATTCAGATAATAGTCTGTCTGCCATAACTTGTTTGTTCTTAAGATGAGAAATAAATTTACATTTCCCTGTGTTATCTCTGTCCCACAAGAAATAGCATACACCGCCAGATATATCTACCCCAGCAAAACATTCGGTTGAATTAAAAAAATCATGTAAGACACGGATTCTCTGATCGTTTAACATCTCTTTGCGAAAAGAGTCAAGACCACGCCCCCCACTAAACCACCTACTTGGAATAATCATGGTTAAATATCTAGGGTCCATTTTTTTAGCTTGTTGTATAAATTTTTGATAGATCGGCATGGCGGCGGATTTCGCCAAACTATCTTCTTTCTGATTAGAATCTTCAAGACTTAATTGATATGGTGGATTTCCGATTATTACGTCAAATTTCATTTTAAATGCCTCATTACCATGAATAAATTGATATGCGTGTGTTTCCAGAGCTTCATCACGATCGTATTCTGCCTGGGATGCACCACAGAATTTACATTTACCATTTTCCCATGTGTGTTCTGTGCGATTAAATACGATGTTTCCGCTTTCGTTTTTGAATTCGTTACAAATTGAATATTTTCCATTGGCGTATTTAGAACAGTAAACAGAACGTCGTGACAACATTGATGTAAGTTCGGTAATTGCGATACCATATAATTGTTTTGAATAAATATGATTCAGGCGTTCTTGTAAATCCGGAATCTTTTTTTCCAATCCATCAATTAGGCGTTTTGCAATTTCACGCAAAAAGACACCACTTTTGCAACATGGATCAAGAAACTTTGCGTCTGGGTTTGACCATAATTCCGCCGGCAACATATCCAGCATTTGGTTGGCAATGGTTGGTGGTGTAAAGACTTCATCATTGCTAAGGTTGGCCAAACAACTTAATACATCAGGATTATATTTATTCTGCATCTTTCAACCTTTTGTAATCAGTTGGTGGAAATTCGCGCACAGAAACAGGCGACCAGTTACCTTCGCCTGTGTCTGAACTATTAAAAGTCCCGTTAAATTCGGGGTTAACTAAATGGGCAAAATAATAGTCGCGGCGTTTGAATTTACCCAAGACCATCGACCATTCTGAAAAAACAATTGGTTTATCGCTGCCGTCTGCGTATTTAAGGGTTAATGCATCGCCCAAGACAATGTTTTTACTTAAAATGAAACGGATAGTTTCAACAAAGTCCGTTGGAATGCAATCGCATTTGCATTTACATGCGTTGGCATAATTTTCAATGCATATTCCCAACAATAAAGCACGACAGTCGGCAACGTTGTCCGGCAACAGGTCAATACCATATATACTGGCCACCGCTAATATGGCATAGCGTTCATAATCGGTTGAATTACGGCGATATCGTTCGGAAACAATCGACAGTTTGCGGCGTAGTATTTCGGTCAGAAAAGCCCCTTTGCCGCATGCGGGTTCTAAAAAGCGGCTATCTATGCGCTGGGTTTCCTGTTTGACCAGGTCAAGCATGGCATTAACCTCACGCGGGGCTGTAAAAACCTCACCGTGATTTGCTACACGTTGTTTGGAAACAGTCTGTTTGGTTGAATCGCAATCCTTTTTGCCCGAATGAAACATTTATAGGAACCCTTTATTGTTCCAAAATTGTAAAATAAAAAAGCCCCAAAATCAACTGTTTTCAAAAGACAAATTCCTATAACAGCCAATCCTTCCTTTTTGTGATTCAAGAAATCGCGAAATTGTGGGCGGACTGACCCGAATAGTTCTGGCAATTTTGCGTTTAGAAATCCCCGCCGAATACATATTCAGTATTAAGTCTTCATGGCCGTCAATAATATGACACGTGTTCTTTTGACCGCATGGCCGTCCCAATTTAATGCCCTGAATTCGTAATTTGGCCATTGCCTCTCTGGTGCGCTGAGCAATAAGGTTGCGTTCAATCTCGGCAGACAGGCCAAATGCAAATGCCAAAACCTTTGATTGAATTGTGTCGCCCAACTCATAGGCGTCTTTGACGGTATAAAGCCGCGCACCGATTTTCATACAATGCTCCAGTATTCGCATAATCATGAACATTTTTCGCCCCAGGCGTGAAAGTTCACTGCAAATTATAACGTCCCCTGGGTTTAATTTGCGCAACATGCCACCCAGGGCGCGTTGTTCTGGTTCTTTGGTGCCAGAAATACCCGCATCTTCGATGTATTTATCAATACTAAGCCCCAGTGCGTTGGCTTTGGATTCAATGCCCAGTTTTTGATTTTCACAGTCTTGTTTGTCGGTCGAAACCCGAATATAACCATATATCACAATAAACTCCTTTGGTTCGTTGTTCTATATGCCGTATATTTCGTGTTATTCAAGTAATTATAAGGGGTAATTTTATCCCACAAACACAATTCCAAACCATTTGCGTAAAAGAGTTAGATGGGCGTTATATGTCGTTGCGCGGGATTGTTCGCGCTTGAATTCGGCGATTTCTTCGGCTGACAAGCCAAGTTCCCGTATAAGCCGATTAGCCAGCCCCATAAGATAGAAAACGTTTCCTTGGGGGCTTTTTAGGTCAATAATGATGCCGGTTGGATACTTTGCGTTGGGTATATTCGGTATTTCGTTGCGCTGGGTGGCTTTAAGACGTGCGACCATTTGAACAAACTTGTTTTGTATGCGGCGGAGTAGCCATGCCTGGCGACAGGTCAATTTGCCACCGTTTGTTCGGCGAATTGCGGCTTGTAACTCGCGTAGAGACCGACATGCGGCAAAGTATAGCATAACAAAATCTGTGCGATGGTTGGGCAAAATATCGTCAAAATGCGTATATTTCATAGACAATCCTTTTAAGGTTGTCGTATTTGGCATAATCTTTCGCCGCTTGTCCAGTTATTTGTTCTAATAAAACAGATTGCAATGCTGGGCTTGGTTGTGATAAAATCTTAGGGAGTTAGCCACAGGAGAGCCAATATGAAAAAAATACTTTTTATATCATTATGTTCACTAATATCTTTTGGGGCGTATGCCGCAGATATGCCAACCCCGCCAACGGATGGTGGACATGGTGGTCATGGGCCAATGAATATGTTCGCCAATTTAACAGACGAACAAAAATCATGTATAGAGGCCTATGGGTGCAAAATGCCTGAAAAACCAACAAAGGATGAAAACCAATCCAGACCAGAACCCAGAAATATGGCGGATGGGCGTCCTGATAAAAAACCAGATAATGCCCCAGAAAAACCGGATGATGAAAAAAGCAATATGAAGGGTTCTAATCCACCAGAAATGGGAACGGAGCAAAAAGAGTCCATGGATTGTATGCGAAAGGCAATGGAATCTTGCGGGATTGAAATGCCACAAAGACCCGAAAAACCATCTGGCGAACGTTTTGATGAACAACGTCAATCGGAACGCAAAGTTGGCACCAGGTAAAAAATGTTTTATTGAAATAAAAAACATGGGCACTATGATGTCCATGTTTTTTGTTATATTTGGCATAATGTTTCGCTACTTGTTCAGTCATTTCTTTTTACTAGCTATTTTGGGTGTTTGCGGCTATACTTTGGGCAAAGGAAAAAAGAAATGACACAATCGACAAGTATAAAATTATTCGAAGACAAAAACATCCGGACACTTTGGGATGAAGACCAAGAACAATGGTATTTTTCGGTTGTGGATGTTATCGCTGTTTTGACCGATAGTGCTAACCCTAGGCATTATTGGAACGTATTGAAAGGCAGATTAAAAGAAGAAGGTAACCAGTCGGTCACAAATTGTGACCAACTGAAATTTCAAGCGGCAGACGGTAAATACTACCTGCAAGATGCGGCAACGGCGGAACAATTATTGCGTTTGATTCAATCAATCCCAAGTAAGAAAGCAGAACCATTTAAGTTATGGTTGGCACGTGTCGGTTCTGAAAGATTAGATGAAATCGCAGATCCAGAATTGGCAATCAATCGTGCGCTGGAAACTTATGCGCGCAAAGGGTATTCGCTGGATTGGATAAATCAACGGTTGAAAACGATTGAAGTCCGCAAACTGATGACCGATGAATGGGACAAAGGTGGCATCAAGAAAGGTCTGGAATATGCAATTTTAACGGACGAGATTTACAAAGGTTGGGCTGGCATGAATAGTCGCGAATATAAAAAGTTAAAAGGTTTGCACAAAGAAAACCTGCGCGACAATATGAGCAATCTTGAACTGGTGCTTAACATGCTGGCGGAGGCAACAACCACAGAAATCGCGAAGAAGGAAAAACCGCAGGGATTATCTGCGAACATTCGTGTTGCACGCGAGGGTGCAAGCGTTGCCGGCGATGCCCGCAAGAAAATAGAAGCCAAGACCGGTAAACCAGTTTTGACCGGTCGCAATGCGAAAAGCTTAAAAAAGATAACAAAATAAATTTCATCATTTTATTGCTTTTTCTTGATTTTTACGGATTATGCGGTATTGTTTATGTATGAAAAATAATAATCCGCGTATTATTCATGAACGTTTTGATGCAGAATTTGCAGACAATACGAAATGGACACGTGCACGCGTCGAAGTAAAAATTGGCTCTGCTGTCATCTTTGCTTTACGGATGGATAAGAACAATACAACATGGCAACAAATGTTAGCGTCATGGCCAAAGGATTGTTCGATACGATATGAATGGTTTGAATCTGTTATTGCGGATATTAAATTGAACCCAATTATGTGCGGTTGTGATGACACATATGAAAATTTATATAATGTTTTAGTACATTGGTTAGAATCTGTGGACAGTGTCAAGAATCGAAAATTGTTGATTTTGCACTCATGCAGTTTATCAATGACTAAAGTCGGGAAATTGACAGGATTGTCGCGTCAGACTGCAAGTCGTCGTTACACTAATGCTCTGGATGCACTGGTTTGGAGCTTGAATCATCCAAAAGACTAACTAACAACTTAAATCATGAGTTGTCGCATATTTGTGCGCAATCAAAAGCCATCAAAAACAATACATATACTGTTTTGTCGCAAAAGCGTGCATTGCGCACGCGTATTTTTTATGCATATTTTTGTATATAGACACATCAGAACACGAACCAAAAGGACAAATCATGACAACAATATTATCCAAAGACGAATATATGACCGAACGTGCGCTGGCTGAAATGTGGGGATTGAAACGCAATACTTTACAAAAATGGCGTTCGTTAGGTGTTGGACCAAAATTTCTAAAACGTGTCGGACGCATCGTATACCGGAAACAAGATATAGCCGAATTTGAACAAAACAATATATTCCAACGTACTACAAGCGACAAACGATAGGAAACTGTTATGAAACGGCTGGCCAATCCAAAATGGGCACTTTTATTGGAAAATATATCACGCGAAGAACGTGGCGATATATTTATGGCTGTCTTAAGGTATCCAGATTTGGAATGTTCAAGTGCTGTGTGGCCATTTATAAAAGCCGAATTAGATGAAGACGATATTAAATACAAAGCCAAATGTGAACGACTGGCCACGAACAGATTGGCACGTTGGGGCGAACAGAATTCATCAGATATCAAACAGACTTTATCAGATATCGGACAGAAATCAGACGCAATAGCAAATAGCAAGACCAACAATACAAATACAATAGAACAAAGCAAGGCAATACAAAGTCGTGCAAATGATATACTTCAAAAATTATCAAACTCTTTCAGCCCATTACGCACGCCTAAATATCATATAGATAATGAATTTTCATTGCCAGAAATCATTAAAAGGAACCGTGATTTGTTACCAGTATTCAAAGAATTTACACCAGAACAACTGGAAAAAGGACAATTGTCATTGATACGCAAGTGTATGGGACAAGACAAAACAATGGCACAAATCATAGGATGGATAAGGAATGAAGGAAAATTCACATAAGTAAAAGGTACTGTGACGACCTTTCGTACTGAGGGTAACGGCGAGCGCGGCATTTGCCTAGCGACAGAAACAAAAAAACGGTGAACGGTGAACACAAAACAAAAAGGAGCAACAATGTTATTATCAAGAAGAGAATATGCAGCACATCGTGGGGTTGCGGTATCAGCAGTCCAAAAGGCGATTGAAACGGGACGAATAACCCTGACGGACGGAAAGATAGATCCGGAAAAAGCAGATAAAGAATGGGCAGAAAATACTAACCCCGTCTATAACAGTCCACGTACAGATGACAGTTCTTCAAATCCTTATCAGAAAAGCAAAATAATGAAGACGACATACGATGCGATGCTGAAGAAACTGGAATATGAAGAACGAGCAGGAAAGTTAGTCTCTAGAGCACAAGTAGAATCTGATATCTTTGCAGCCTCTCGGGCTACAAGGGATCATTTACTGATGATTCCGAAGCGTGTTGCGCCACGAATTATCGGTCAAAACAGTATTTCCGAGATCGAATATATTTTGACTAAGGAAATTACAAACTCATTAACGAGTTTGTGCGACTTATTAACAGGAAAAAATAAAGGAGAATAAAATGACACCAAACGCAAAAACATCTCTTGAAAAAACGATAGCATTTTTAAGAAAAAAATCAACCAAGCTATCTGAAAAAGCCGCACTTGAGATGATGGGAAAGTCCGAGTATGAAATGCGCATAATTTGGGACAGAATAATGACAGATTTTTGTAATATGGGCATGAAATATTTTATACAAGAATACTGCAAAAATATGCCGAAATCACAGAAACTTTAATAGCATTATTCACTGGACTTGTGCACTTTTATTAGCAATGTTGTGTGTAATAAAGGGCGTTAAAATGCGGGCACTTAAATGTCAAAAGTTGGTTTTAACAACAGGATTCCTGAACAAGCTGAAATCCGACATTGATTTGCAGATAACAGATGCGGCCATACCGGGGTTACAATGCCGGTATTCGGCCGCAACTGACCGCAAAGTGTTCTATTTGGGGTATCGTGTTCGTGGTTCATATCAACAAAAGCATATGAAACTGGGATCATTGACAGAGTTTAGTTTGAACGAAATTCGTGCTCGTGCGATAAAGACAAAACAAGACATCGCCAATGGACTAGATCCACAGGCAGAACAACGTATGCGCATAAAGCAAAACGAAATGCTTGAGGCGCGACGTAAACAAGTCCAGGAATTAACCCCAATATTTATGGAAAAACATTGCCGCGAAAACAATCGGGCGAATACTTATAAATCAAATGAAGCTTTGATGCGTTTGTATATAATTCCATATCTTGGCGATAAATACATTGCAGATATTGATTTGTGCACAATCCAAGACATGTACGACAAAATCAAAAATACAAAAACCGTTGCGGTTGCACTGCATGTTATGCGGTTATTGTCTACTTTTCTGAATTGGTGCGAAAAATACAATTATCGCCCAATAAATTCAAATCCGTGCCATTTAGTCCAAAAAGCAAAATCCCCAAAGATGACCCATACAATCCTGGATATCAATGGCTATAAACGGTTGTTTGATGCGTTGGACGAAGCATATTGCGCTGGGAAATATGCACCACAGGCTATCTTGGCAATCAAAACACTTGCACTGACTGGGTGTCGTTGCAGTGAAATAACAGACCTGGAACGGGACGAGTTAGACCTGGAAAACGGGTATCTGCATTTAAACAAACGCAAAACAGATGCGTTTAATGTGCCACTGGGCGATCCAGCAATAGAAGTTATAAAACAGGCTTTGAGAATTTGTAAAAGTAAACGATATGTATTTCATTCGCCAATCGACCATACGCGTCCATTAACAGATTTGCGTAAAGCATTCTGGTGGGCATTGGATCGTGCAGGGTTGCCACGAATGCGCATACACGACTTGCGTCATTCCTTTGCAACACTGGCAACCAGTATGGGCGAAGATATAAGAATATTAAAAGACGTACTGGGACATACCAAAATCACCACGACAGAAATCTATGCACATGCGTCAAGTAATGCCGCACGTCGCACCGCAAACAATGTTGCAAGCATGATAACAGGATAATTTAATAGAGTTATGTTTTACACGCTAACGGCGACTGATTATTTATTACGATCTGGCCACCATTTATCTAACACAGCCAATACATCAACTGTACGTGCATACATATAATCGTCATTGGTGGGATACTTTTCAAATAAACCACCATATTCTTTTATGTAAAATTTATCACGAACACTTTCATTTATTGGATTTAATAATAAAGCCACACCACAAAAATTGCGAACAACGCGTTCAAACATTCTCAATGCATACAACATCAATATTCTACTGTATTTCAGTCCGCTCATATGTTGCTGGCTGCAAAATTTGTTATCTATTGCAAAATGCCCCAGTAACACACCCGACAACCATTTGCCCATACCCTTAAATTTTCTTTTACGGATACTATGATTATTTGTATTTTTTATGGAATGCGGTAATAACGTGAAAAAGCCGACGACATTATCATCTTGAAACAAAAAATACGCTTTACAGGCACGCACATCTATGTCTGTTTGTAATTGTTCTTTGTAATATCTGTTGATCTGAGAATCTTTACACTCAAACTCTGGAATAGAGTTATTGGGCATCCACGCGACAAACTTTAACATTCTCTATGCCCCTAAATATATTCTGTGCGCGTTTAACCATTGTAGCATCAACAGGCTTTTTCAGATTACTGAAAAAACTTGCATCAGGTGTACTAACACCCTTAACACCAAAATTATTACGCATATTTTTCATAGGTTTACCCTTATATCTGTTTGCACTTTGGCACAAGAAACGTTACGAGTCAAGCAAAGGAATATAAAATTCTCCCTCATCCTTGTCTGCAATTATACCACAAATTGACGCAAAAATCAATAGCATTTTATGCTTAACGATTCATTTTAGCACAAGGTTTGAACTTAAAAAGCCCCGAACATTCGGGGCTTTTATATCTGGCGTGCCCAGCAGGATTCGAACCTGCAACCTATTGCTTAGAAGGCAATTGCTCTATCCAGTTGAGCCATGGGCACTTAACTGTTTTTAAGGAATCCAACGCACATATCGTCCAATTCCTATGTAACATTCTATGTAGCAAATATGTAACATTTTACATCCATTTGCATACATTTCAATCAATCTGTATCCAGTTTTATACAGAACTGATTTTTGCGCACATCCGCACAAATCAGGCGTTTATGCATTCAGATCCAAATCTATCCATAAAAATTACGGATGATTAGAAATCTGTTGCATTATCCATTGTGCTACGGGCGCACACGTGTACATTATAAACAATTTTTTAAAAAAAACAAGCAGAACCAAAATATCATCGCGCCCCACCGCGCGGCGTTTTATTGTGCAGTTGGCATATATATGTTTCCATATGGCACATATGGTGTCGCAGCCGACCCTTCTTCCATTTGATAGTTTGTTAATGCCATATTTCCCTTTCCCGCGGCAAAATATACGACATATGTGGCATTATCTTGGGTGGTAAATGTAAATTGTTTATTGACGCTGCCGCTACCGCCAGATTGTCGAACCCACATATAGTGTCCCCCGTTTGGATAAAACACCGTTCCGTCTGGTTTTACCGCACGAATATAGTAATAATAAGAACCAGTATATACAATCGTAGTAGATAAAGTATATGTTTTGTTATTCTCGGTTGGTAATATCTTTGCGTCATTATAAGATTCGCCATTAATTGTGACGGCGACATATGTTGAATTATCCATAAAAGAATCATCCAATAAATTCTTGGTTTGTTGTGCGGTTGGACTGAACACAGAAATTAATAAACAATCATTATCATAGCACTGAAATTCGCTGTTTATCGCATTTTGTACGGCGGCGTTTACTGTTTGTGCGTCAACCAAAGATTTTGGTTGATTGTCAAATGTTGCCGATGTTGTGTATATGTCTTTTTTGCCGTACGTGCCTTCAACCCCGGTATTGGTTAATACTTGGTTTGCACCGGTTGTTGTTGCTTCTATTTTCGGTTGCTTTTGTGAAACACCTTCATCCACATAACCCATTGATGTCGGAATATTTTCGCCAACCCCAAATGCCACGCCAAAACAAAACATCAGATATAAAGACACCAGAATTTTTTTCATAATATTCCGCCTTTATTGTGGTAAATAAGTCCCAGATAATTGATGTATGTCCCACAAATAACATTCACCGTCCCGGTATTCGTGGCATGTCACGTGTGCGTTCAAACCGTTCTGTATAGCGGTGTTAACCTGGGCGGCTTCAACCAAAGAATCTGTTTGGGCGTTATATGTATTACCGCCGCCGGTCTGGTATACGCCTTTGGAACCAACCGTTCCCAATTCGCCGGTATTGGTAATAACGGTTCCATTGGTACCGCCACCTATTTTTTGTTGTTTTTGGGAAACTTCGGTATCAACATATTGTTTTGATGCGACAATATTTTCGCCTGTGGCAAGTGCAGCAGACATCCCCAGCATAACCGCCGTTATCGCGACAAATATGTGTTTATATCTCATTTTGATATTCCCCTTTCCCTGGATTTCCAATACTTACATTGTAACAAAAAGGTACCTTTTTGTTACATCGCGATTCTGGCAAAAATGAACAAACACAAAAACAGGCTGCATGCCACGGAATCTGTGGCATTGCGAGAAAAATTAAAAAAATTAAAAAAAGTGTAAAAAAAGGGTGGACAAAAAGGTACCTTTTTGTTCCATTCAACTGTGCAGAAAATTCCCATTCGCGGGCGAGGGGGAATAAAAAAAACAGGCGCGATTTCGCGCCCGTCTTAATCACTATTTCTTTTTGTGTTCTTTGTTAAGATATTCTTCCAACCAATGGTTATCAAAGTTCAATGTGCGGACATCCCGATTGTTTAATAATTTCTTTTGCAATGGAATCGTTGTTTTTACGCCTTCTATGATAAATTCATCCAATGCGCGTTCCGCACGCATTATACACGCCGAACGAGACTGAGCATGAACAATCAACTTCGCAATCATTGAATCATATGTTGGCGGAATAGTATACCCAGCATAAACCGCGCTGTCAGTAAATTATAATACTAATCAAATGGATTTTCAGACTTTTGGTATTCAATGGTTATTGGCAAATGTTCCCATTTTAACGCTGTTGCAATTCCACGCCGTAAATAACGCGTATAAGATTCTGGAATATCCGATGCACCACCAACATTTATCGTTATTCGCATCGGATGATGCCCCGATTGACGCGCAAATTTTATTTTCATTGGGCGCTTTAATCGTGACATAGGTGGTTGTCTTTGTTCAACCAATTCACCAACAATTTTGTTTATAAGACTGGTCGGGGCGGTGGCATTTGAAATATCCCATTGTTCATAAATACGTTTGAACATATTCTGAACACCCGTACCTGTTTCCGCAGAAATTGCCAATATCATCGGCTTTATAATTTGATGAAATGAATTTGTGAAATGATGTTTTAATTTTAATAATTTTTCATCGCGCGCATCCGAATCAACCAAATCCCATTTGTTCAGTGCAACACACAATATCTTGCCCGAATCATATACACGCGCCGCAATTCCCAATGCCTGGTTTTCTATGTCGCGCGTGGCATCCACCACCAATATCACAACATCAGATTTTTCAATCGCATCCAAAGACTTTAACGCAGACAATGTTTCTACATCATCGCGAACATTTGATTTGCGCCGCAATCCCGCCGTATCCATCAATAATATATCACGCCCATAAAACCGTACAGGTATTTTGACTGTATCACGCGTTATACCGGGTTCGTCTTTTACAATTTGGCGATTTTCACCCAAAACACGATTCACCAATGTAGATTTACCAACATTCGGTTGACCCAAAACAGCAACCCGTACGCGCCGCGTATCCCCAGATTCAATCGTTTGATGCGGAACATTTTTTTCCAAAAATTCATATATTTTTTCAAACCCATTCTTGTGTTCCGCAGAAATAAGAACCGGTTCACCAAAACCCAATTTATAAAAATCGTGAATATCACCCAATCTTTTCACTGATTCAGATTTGTTTACCAACAACAATATTGGCGCATGCGTCTTGCGGCGAACCATACGCGCCCAATCAATATCTTCGGGGGTTAACCCAACGCGCCCATCAACAACGAACAAAACCGCCCCAGATTCAGAAATCGCATCTATCGCCATACTGGTTGAATCAGCACCGATGCCAACCCGACCCCGTTCCAACCCCGCTGTATCACACAGTGTACAATCAGGCCGCGCAACCATTTGACCACATATTGTGTCACGTGTCACCCCCGGGCGGTCGTGAACCAATGCGTCACGCGTCCCAGTCAGCGCGTTAAACAATGTTGATTTGCCGGTATTCGGACGGCCTGCGATAGTTATCTTTGTCATGCGTTTTTCCATTGATTTTTTATCATTATATAGCAAAAATATAAATAATCAAATAAACGGAGGTGCCAAATGCAAAAAATTAAAAAATGGTTTAAATCTATTCGGGGCATCGTTGTTAATCCGCGCCGATACTTTTCTAAAATCGTTGCCGATGGCGATATAGAAGAATCTATGTTAAAGGCATTCATATATGGACTGTTGGGCGGTTTGTTGGTGTTGGCAATACGCCTGATTGGGGGCGCAACAATAACAATTAATTCTGTGTTTACGGCAATAATAATTGTACCAGTAATTGCCGTTGGGCTGTTGTTTATAGGTGGCGGTTTGATGATGTTGGTGTCAGAAATAACCGGTGGTGAACGCGATTGGGAAATCGCAATTAAGGGTTTGGCTTCTATATTCTTTATATACCCGGTTATATTGGTACTGAATGCGTTGGCGTTTAATTGTACATCTATGTGGATAATCAGTATAATTTGCGATGCGTATGTTTTGTTTCTGTTTTACAACATCGCATTGTATTGTATGCACGGACGACGTGGTGCGGTGATGGTTATCATCGGCATATTCGCAATATTTATGATAACTGTGTATTTAACGAATTATCATATTGGATGGTTCTTGTTAAAGAATACTGGGGCGGCATTATCGTGTTTGTTATAAATAAAAAAATCCCGCATAAAGCGGGATTTTTTATTTCAATAATTCGCCTGTTTCGGCACTGAATTGTTCAGACCCAACAATTATCTTTTTATCTTGATATCGGGGTGTGCGCGATTTCTGAACAGGTTTGCGCCAATATATCGCGCCATCGCGCAGGCGTATCGCATTAAGATTATTTTCTGTATCCAAAACATATGCCACATCATCCGTCAAAACAAAAGGTTTCTCAACCCCAATACCCGTACACCATGATGCCGTACCGGTTGTGTCTGATACCTTGCAAAATGCATCACCCAATCCACCAACATAAACATATTTACCACGAATTTGAATCGGCGCAACAATGTCCAAAACCGAAGACCCGCCTGTCATATTGGTTGGACTGTACACATCTGTAATCCATACAATCCGGCGCGTACGCGGGTTTAATTTGACCAATTCACCGGTGGACAGCCCCGCGTAAACAAACCCGTTATTACACATTGGTGCGCGTTCGCCTGCAACAGAATTTCCCGTTGCGAACCCCGCAAATATCTTGCGCGAATCAGCCCAAACCGTATTATCAGATTTTTGTGTATATGGACAATCATCTGCCTTATATTCCAGCAAATTTTCTGGTACGTTTGGTACATACGTATTCAACACATTCAGATTAGATGTGTTAAAAATACTGTCGCGGACACCCGGCAAAATTGGGTCATGTTTATCACATCCACCCAACACCATCGCACATACAATAAATAATGCAACCTTGCGCATATCTCTACCTTAACATTTCTGCGTCTGCGCGAATAACCGCCGGCGCATCGTTATCGTTTAATATTTTATCCAACCATTTATTTGCCGCATCGCGGTTTCCATCAGATATATATTTCTGAGCAATCGTAAGACACGCAGTAAAATAAAATGGTGAACTTTTTGTATCCATAGGTGATAAAAACTTTTCAACAGATGCCGCATCCATTTCATCGCCACGCAGACCAATAATATGCAAACGCGCCAAATCACGAAATTCACGCGTATTACCGTCTTGGACCAACTCGTCCAATTTTTTGACATCCCCGTCCAATAAATATGCCTGGAACATCGCCAGATCTGCGGTCGCACCACTTGTGTTTTTCGCAATTCCAACCAATGCGTTCACATCAGTATTTTGGATTGCAACTTCATAATTTTCAGCAGTCGCCATTTTCGCCGCACGATGGGCACGAACACCAATCTGAATGGCGGTCACAATTATCATGATAACCAATGCGCCCGCAATAATGTATTTACCATACTTCTTTAAGAATTGTTGCGTTTTTTCATTATTCACATCTTCCCATACTTCGCGATAAAGGGCGTCTTGGGCGTGTTCTTGATATGTTTTTTGTGGCGCTTTGACTTTTTTGTTTCTTTCCAACATATTTGCCATAAATATCTCCTGTTTTATATTTTGGTATCTTGATAATTTATATTTTCTTGCTATACTATAAACATAATGACAAAACAAATCAAGAACGCTTTGGTGACAAAATCTGGTACGGGATTATCGGTTCCGACATTTGGTGAAGACGCATCTTTGGCAGGGTACATCCGCGCAATTTCTGAATTCCCCATTCTGTCCCAGGAACAAGAATACGAATACGCATCTAAATGGGTTCGCGACCATGACCAAAGTGCCGCAGAAAAATTACTGGAAAGCCATTTGCGATTGGTTGTATCTGTGGCATATGATTTCAGAAATTATGGTATACCGGTTGGCGAATTGGTGGCAAGTGGCAACATGGGGCTTATGCAGGCGTTGCAAAAATTTGATCCAGAACGCGGTTTTCGGTTTTCTACATATGCTATGTTTTGGATTCGGGCAGAAATTTATGAAACTATTTTAAATAATTGGTCTATTGTGAAAATTGGAACATCTGCAAATCAAAAACGGGTGTTCTTTAACCTTTCGCGGGCAAAACGCGCATTGGGAATTATGGATGGAAATCTGTCCGATGCCCAGGCAGACAAAATTGCAGAATATCTTAGTGTGCCCGCCGAAGATGTTAAACGCATGTCTACACGAATCGTTGCGCGTGATTTATCACTTAATGCGCCGGCACGCAATACAGACCAAGAAGGCATGGACATGTTGGCAAATATGCCCGATGACGGAAACGATATTGTTGAAAATGTTGAACGGCATGAAATGATGGTGCGGGGTGGGGCATTGTTAAAGAAACATTTGGCACAATTGCCTGAACGCGACCGCGAAATATTGCGCGCAAGACGGTTATCAGAACCCGCCGCAACATTGGAAGTTTTGGCAAAAAAATATAACATTTCACGCGAACGCGTACGACAAATAGAAGAACGCGCATACAATAAACTGCGTGATGCAATTTTGGCAGAAACCACAGGACAATCTGATGACAAATAAAATTAATGCGATTGGCATCGCCACTGTTTTAACGATACTGGCGGGAATGGACGGTTATGCACTGTCTTATAATGTTGGTGATTTTGACTTATCTCTTTCTGGATACGGTACCGCAGGAATTATTGAACCAAATTTTGATAAACCAGACTTTGTCGGTGATTTTAATATGCGTGCACAAATGAAATATAATGTTTCTAATGACCATGCATTTGGTTTTGTATACGCCATGGATGAAATTGCATTGAACGAAGATGACTGGTACGATGATTTATTCGGTTTTTGGCAATGGCGCGGTGTTGGCAGAATTGAATTTGGATTGACGGATTCTGTGGCACATAAACTTGGGTTGGGTTTGCCAGATGTTGGGGGATTGCGCATAAATCACGATTCTTTGATTTACCGCAAAATGGGTATATCAGGTCCAGTAATTGCGAACCCAACAATTACGAATGGAACATCGGCGCCGCGTTTAAATTTAGTTATGACGACAAATCCAAATATGCAATATGGGGTGTCTGTGTCGGGATTGGGCAAAGATTATGATTTAGGAATTGATGCGGGAATAAAAATAAAACATTCGGCGGCAAAGACAAAATATGCTTTATCGCTTGGGGCGTCTTTTATGAATAAGCCCGATGATTTTTCAACCGATACTTTTACACCGGGGGTGACCGCAGATTGGCGCGGACAATTATATACCGGATTAAATATTCAATACAACAGTTGGATTTTCGCACTGACAGGGCGATTAGTTTACGATAAAAAACCAATCGGCATTGCAACAGACGGTATTATGGCAGGCACCGGGGTCAGTTATGATGTGTTAAATTATACTCTATCATTATCATATATGTTTTCAGATACCGGAATATGGCACAACGAAGACAAACCGTATGATGACCACACAGTTGTCGCATCGTTCAGATACAAATACAGTAAATTTGTTGATGGTTGGACATCGGTCGGTATGTCGCGCGAAGACCCATTCTTGGCGGCGGGCATACGTTTAACATTTTAACAAAAAAAAAGCATTAATAAAACCGCCATACGGCGGTTTTATTAGCATTGATACATTTTACTGTTGTAATTCTTCAATTAATTTTTCAAGACGTTCCGTTGTTTCTGCATCATTCAATGATGCCGCAATTCTGTACGCAGATTCCAAATCTGATTTCGCCCCATCGGTATTACCAATGTTCAAATTCAACGCAGCAGATTTTTCAAAATAATTCATCGCGCGCATAGACAGGTCTTCTTTTTGTTCTGGTGTCGTTGCGCCTTGAATCTGTTCAGAAATCACACGAACCGCGGATGTATAATCGTCAATCGCGTTTGCATATTCACCCATCGCAGTATATGCTTCGGCACGTTCCGCGTACACAGATGGACTTACAATGCCTTCGGGGCGTGCCAAAGAATTTGTATAATCAGCAATCGCGCCTTCCCAATTTTTAATCCACAGGTTTAATTGACCGCGTTTTGCATATAAATCACGGAACTGTAAAATATCATTTGGATTTGATGCGTATGCCGCCAATGCATTATTTATATCATTTAATGCGGCATCAAAATCTTCCAGTCTTGCGTTTAACAGGGAACGATCATAATACGCAATAGAATTTTCCGTATCCATCGCCAACACTGTATTAAAATCATCCATTGCGGCACCATAATTACCTGTTTGCAAATATGCTTCACCGCGTAAGATACGCGCATCAATCATATTCGCATCCATTTCCAATGCCGCCGTTAAATCCGCAATTGCGCCTTCGGTGTTTCCAACCATAACTTCGCCGCGACCGTGCATGTAATAATCATGTGCACTCATTAATTTTTCTTCGGCTTTTTGTGTATCAATAACCTCTATACGTTCATCGGTATTATTGAATACTTCTTTGACTTCTTTATTTACAATATGAGAACGACCCAAGATATAAAAAGTCGCCGCAATAAAGAACAAAATAATAAACCAATAAACATAAATTGATAACGACCACGACGATGCGCCACGCGTACGCGCCGCAGTTCTTATTTTTACCTGGGGTGCAGATATTGGTCTTACCTGTGGTTTCTTTGTGGTTTGTTTTTTCATATGAAATCTCCCTTCCTTTGATAATGGAATTATAGAGAAGTTTTCATAAGCGCGTCAATTGTTTTTTCATCTAATTCAATAATTTTTCCCACAGGTATATTTCCTAGGCTGACCGGACCATACATAATGCGATGCAATTTCCGTACCGGCAACCCACAATACTTTAACACAAGCCTTACTTCGTTCTTTTTACCTTCGGTCACCGTCACACGCAGACGCCCATCAGGCATAACATCTATTTTCATTGGTCGGTATTTTATGCCATCTATGGTGACACCGCGACGCGCCTTATCTAACTTTGACATATTGTTTCCTGAAACATCTGCCAAATATACACGCGGTATATTTGAATCGGGCATTGTTAATTTCCGCGCCAACAACCCGTCATTTGTCATTAACAATAAACCCGTTGTATTAAAATCCAGGCGCCCGACATAACGCAGATTCCTGTATTTTTGTGGCAATATATCATATATAGTATTGCGCCCGCGCGGATCGTGTGTGGTTGTGACGGTACCATTTGGTTTATGAAATGCGTACACGCGTGTATCTGCTCGCTTTTTAATTGGTTTGCCATCAATAGTTATTTCATCAGAATCTTCAACAAAATGTACCGGTGTTTTTATCACCACACCATTTACCGCAACCGCGCCACGCGCAATCATTTGTTCGGCGCCACGACGCGAAGTGACCCCAGAATCTGCGATAAATTTTGCGATGCGCATTTTCATTTTAATAATTTTCCTATGGCAATCGCGGCCGCCAATTCCGCACGCAAGATTGTTTTCCCAAGTGATACAGGCACCGCCGATGACGCGTCCAGCGTCGCAAATTCAGATTCAGAAAAACCACCTTCGGGCCCAATCAATATATTCCTTAGATTTCCATAATCTTTTACAGGTTTATCACTGCACGCGAAACGTTCATCCGCAAAGCATAAATTTCTTAAATCTAATTCAGAAAATTTAATTGGCGCAGATATTTCAGGCACGCTGTTGCGATTTGATTGTTCGGATGCTTCTGTGGCGATTTTCTTTACCCGTTCCCAATTTATATGATGCGCGATTGTATGGTCTGTAATTACCGGCACGATTCGCGCAACACCCATCTGGGTTGCCATATTTACCAAATCATCTGTGCGTTTAATGGGCGCAAAGTAAAGTGTTATGTCATTTGATGGGTCTGGGTGCTTTGTCATATCCCCAATAATTATACTTTTCCCATCGTCAGACAGATGCGCAGAAAATTCGTATCCGCCACCAAACCCCAAAAAATCATGTGTACGCATAACATGCCCTAAATAATGCGCGACAGATTTTTCCGCCAGAATTGTCATACCAGATTTGACATTATCGCCGATAAAAATTCTTGGAATATTTTTCATAAAATTTTAATTTCCATATTTATAATTTTTGTTTTTTCTGATATAATCATAACACGATGGTTGAAAAGTTCAAGATTTTATCTGCAGGAAAAGACAGCAAGGGTTTGAATATTTTCAAATCCAGTGCGTATAAAGAACACGAACGAACCCCCATGGCGCAGACTTTTTGGACATTGCGGTGGTCGGTTGGCGTGTGGCTTATATGCGCGGCGGCATTTTGCGTGTCTTTTATTGGGGAACATATATGGCGGTACGGTTGGGATACGGCAACCATTGATTGGATAAAGATATATGTCACAAATATGGTGACCAGTGGCGGTTTGTCTGTTATCGCGGAAATCCCAGATTGGATTGTACGGTGCCTGATGCACCCTGATTTTCCGTGTATTGTGCCGATTTTGCCGTTTGTCGCATACTTCTTGTTATCAGACGATACTTTAAAAGGCGAATTTAACCCGTACGGCAAAGACAAATTTGATAAAAAATCTTCACGCGAAGCAAACGAGGCGGATGTAAAAGCCATGGGGCTTTTCAATGGATTCATGATGGTTCTGGGGTATTTTAAAAAGAAACCTTTAATGTTGCCAAAGACTTTATCAACACTGTGTTTGGCGCCTCCGGGAACCGGTAAAACCGAAGGTATCGTATTGCCTACGATTTTTGATTGTCCGAATGTTTCAATGATTATCAATGACCCCAAACCCGAATTGGATTTGAAATCCAGTGGTTATCGTGCCACGATTGGACCAGTGTTTATTATGGATTGGGGTGGGCAAGATGAACCAGAAAAGGGTATATACTATCCGTCATGGAATCCGTTATCCCCGGGACACATTCCGTTCAGTTTGGAACAGCGCGAATTATATGTTGATTATATCTGCGATGTTCTTGTCCCCGACGCCGAAGGCAGCAGTGCCGACCCACACTGGACACAATCAGGGCGTGCCGGTCTTGCAGGATTCATTCAATTTATTGTGTCAAAAATAGAACGTGCCAAGGCGGATGATTATTTCTATGCGCGTCTGCAATCTGGCGAATTTGATGCCGAAGATGCCGCTGTACTGTCTGATTATTACTTTTCAATGGTAAACGACCCGAACGCTTTTGCCGCCCAGGCACTTATTAAAAATGGTGAATTAAATGCGACAAATTATGTTCATATTGGTACATGGGCGAATATTCCGCAAACATGGTTGGGCAAGGAAGCATCTTTCTCCATGATGCTGGATTGGATTACCGAGGCACAAATTGCCGTAGCCAATGATTTGGCAGAACGCCAAAAACAGGGCGACCAAAGTGTTATGATGGCAGACCCAATGAAAGATTGGTTAACATCAACTGTTGATGAATGCCGTGCGTTTTCTTATTCAAACCGCGCCATCGCAGAACTTACTAAACTGGCGAACACGCCGGCAACAGAACGTGGGTCAATTCTTTCAACAATTTTGACGGGGCTTAACATATTCCGAAATGCAGCAGTACGCAATCGTACATCGCATTCAGATTTTCATTTTTCTGATATGCGTGGCATGATTGACCCGCGTGACGGCAAAATGAAACCTGTGACAGTATATCTATCAATTAACATGGTTGATGCCAAGGCGTTAAACCCAATTACATCTATGTTTATTGAAACTATGTCAAATTTCTTGTTGGCGAATCCGCCGGAACATGTTGGGCGCAGCGGTGAAAAGATGGGACCGTATCCGGTGTTATTCTTGCTTGATGAAATGCCAAAAATGCAGAAAATGCGCGCGGTTATCCAAGGCCCCGATGTCGGTCGTGGTCAACAGATATCATACCTGTTCATCGGTCAAGATTTACACCAAATTGCTGAAAAATATGGTAATGATGCGGCGGCAACAATTATATCAACCACCGCAGCCAAGGTTGTTCTGCGCCAAAATGACCCAGATACAGCAAAACGATTCTCGGACATGATGGGAACAAAAATCACAATGAAAAAAGAAAAGGGTGCCGATGGCAAAGAAGTAGAAGTTCCAAAGGCCGAACCGTTATTCAGTGAATTTGATATTATGAAATTAAAATTTGGTGAAGGATTGGTTTTGTACGAAGGTTGGTATCATCGCCCAATCAAGGCAGAAATCAGAATGTCTTTTAATGACCCGCGTTTGTCATCTTATGTAAAAATGGGACGTGCATCTCCGTTGCCCGAATTTTTAATACCGATGCATCATGCAATTTTGGAATACAACGGAAACCCGCGATATTACAACCCGCAAACAAATGAATTAAAAGAATTATCACCCGTGGCAAAATAAACCGGCAATCGGATTTTTAACCGATTGGTATACCAAGAATTTCAGAGTATATTTTTTTCGCTATGGCAGTTCAAGATTCTGTTTGGTCATCACTGGTTTTGGGAATGCATGATGCGTTGGTTTCAACGTTAGGGTTGGTTGTAGGGTTGGCGTTTGCAGATGCCACGCAATACATAATTGTCCTAACCGGGATTATTGCTGCAACATCTGCTGGGCTTTCTATGATGGCATCAGAATACTTATCGCAAAAGGCGGATGGCAATGCGCGTGGTGCAACCAAACGCGGTTTTATGACCGGAATCGCATACGTTATGACCGCCGGAATGGTATTAATGCCGTTTCTGTTTATATCAAACACCATTACGGCGGTCATAATGACATATACTGTTGCGATATCTGTTATATTTTTCTTTAATTATTTAAAATCTAAACTGAACAATCAACGGTTGTGGCCGGCGTTTTTTGAAATGACAATTGTATGCTTTTTGGTGACATTGGCATCGTTTATAATTGGCGAAGGAGCAAAAGTATTCTTTGGCATAGTGATATAAAAAAGCACCATTGGGGCGTTTTATTCAATCTTTGGGTCGTTATCCAACATTGCTGAAAACGTTGCCACCGCCACACGTTTCCCATTCACAAATGCCGTACCATTAAATTTGTGCAGTTTCATTTTAGACCCGATTTCTTCTATATGTAATTCCAATGTATCACCCGGGCGCACCATATGTGTGAACCGGGCATTTTCTATGGAAACAAAGTATCCCAATGCACGACCATTATTGTTGCCAATTTGGCTTAACACCGTAAAGCATGCTGTCTGCGCCAATGCCTCAATAATCAAAACCCCCGGCATCACAGGATGTGATGGGAAATGACCTGCACACCAAAATTCATCATCACGAACATATTTGACCCCAATGGCGGTTTTATCTGTGAATTCACGAATTTCGTCCACCAAGCGCATATAACCACGATGCGGAATCACCCGTTCTATACCGAATGCATCAACCATATTTTTATCCTTTGATTAATCGTTATTAACGTGCTTTCTTATCCACGCATAGTGTCGCAAAAATTCTGTTCCCGGACCGGCGGGATACCCCATATGTTTTTCGCCATCTGGGACATCGCGGAAAACACCACTGTTTGCACCGACACTGGCATCATTTCCAATTTTTACACCATTGGCGATACCAACATGTCCACCAAGTAATACCCTGTCGCCTACCTTGACACCGCCGGCAATTCCGACACCAGATGCCAAGAAACATTCTTTCCCAACAACCACACCATGCGCAATCTGACACAAATTATCTATCTTTGTGCCATCGCCAACTATTGTATCAGTTAATGCCCCACGATCTATACAGGAATTTGCACCCAATGAAACCCGGTCACCCAAAACCACGCGACCAACATGTGGAATAAAGACATTATGACCATCTTGACGGGTATAACCAAAACCATCTTTACCAACAGATGCACCGTTATGAATAACACAATCTGCACCGATTGTTGCATTTTCAATATGCGCACCCGAATGAACAACTGTCCCACGCCCGATTGTGACATTACGACCAATATACGCGTTTGGGTATATTTTCACATCTGGTTCAATAACCGCACCACGTTCAATGGTTGCGAATTGCCCGACGTAATTACTGCGCCGATTACGAAAAAACACACCGCGTTCAATATGTGCATCGTGGGATATGCCGCGGCGTGGCGGTTCACGATATATTTCACCCAAAACCTTGACGATTTCGCCGCGCGGACTGTCGCATATCAACAGTGTCGCATTTTTTGGTGCATGTTTTACCATATCTGGCTGAATCAATATAACCGACGCACGCGTATTTTCCAAAACGCTGACTGGCAACACTTTGAACGCATTACTGTTGGTTTCAGTAGAATAGAATGCGACCTGGCCGGGACGGGCATCAGCAATAGGCGCGATACCGTTTATCACCGTATTCGGGTCACCCTGTATTTTCAAACCGAACTTATCCGCCAATTCTTTGGCGGTCATTTTCGCCCCCCGTGGGGTCATCCAAGATTTAATAATTTTTAACATAATGGCATTATAATATAAAAAATATGAAATAAAAGGAATTTTTATCAATTCCCCACCGCCGGGCCATCGGCAAATGTACCATTGCACGCATTTGGGAAGAACTGGCCAGATACGGTATCATACATACCGATAATATTGGAACTATTCTTGGCCGGGACAAGATTTAATTTCAAACTGTTATCAGCACTACGCACAACAAAACTGCTTACTTGTATGTTTGAACCAACAAAAGTTTGCCCATCAGCAGAATACCGCCCAAATAATGTAATTGGGGTGCTTTGCATTGTTCCGGCATAAGACGGGGTTAAAATCGTTGTTCCGTTGACTTTGAAATTGTTGGCATACAATTCAATATTCAGATCTTGATTAAGTATACTTTCCGCCCTAGTGTACACGGAACTAAGGGAACTAAAACGAACATACCATGATGGATTACCGCTATTCTGATAATACAATTCAAGCCACATGCCGCCAAGAGTTTGGTCAAAATTTTGAACACCAAAAAAGAAATTGTCCGCCGGCGACGAAGCAACACTCAGCACTTTAAGCGATGTTTCAATTTTATCCGTTGGGTTAATTTGATAGCCCGTATTGATACACTGCGTCCCCGAACTTCTGATCCATTCCAACTGGGTATAACCGGGTGGTAAAACACCAATGGCATATAAATCAGTATTGATTTCCCATAATGTCCCATTATCACTTGGGTTGCCATTTATTTACCGCGTTTGTGACACCGGTGTTAACTGTTTCCGCGGTGACAAGTGAATTGCTGTACACCGCCGTTCCATAAATTGCGCGTTCACCAACCGAACCGGCGGTGCCTGTACCCGTCATTACATAACCCGCCGTGCCAGTAATTGTGTCTTGTTTTCCGTTCAAACCCGTCTTAACCGCACCAACCGTCGGTACACTGGTGGCACCTGAACCAAGTTTTGCCGCAATGGTTTTTTCACCAATACCGGTTTCATCATCATATATCATAAGT
>CAJOHU010000004.1 GCA_905234465.1 uncultured Alphaproteobacteria bacterium
CTGGAATTATCCGCAAATACCGCAGACGCCGCAAAAATTGCGGTCATCGCGATAAATATGCGTTTGATACTCATCTGATACTTCCCTTTCCCTTAATTTTCAATGATTACAGTATAACAAAAAGGTACCTTTTTGTTATGCCCCGAAACCGACAAAAATGGGCGAACACAAAAAGTGGCTGCATGCCACGGAATCCGTGGTGTTGCGGAAAAAATTAAAAAAATTAAAAAAAGTGTAAAAAAGGGGTGGACAAAAAGGTACCTTTTTGTTCCGCTCAACCGCGCAGGATTAGTGGTTAGTGATAGTGGTTAGTAAACGGTGGCAAATGCCACCGTTTTTTTTCCACTAGCCACTAACCACTATTTCTTTTTATTTTCTTTATTTAGATATTCTTCCAACCAATGATTATCAAAATTCAATGTGCGGACATCACGATTGTTTAATAATTTCTTTTGCAATGGAATCGTTGTTTTGACACCTTCTATGACAAATTCATCCAATGCGCGTTCCGCACGCATTATACACGCCGAACGAGACTGAGCATGAACAATCAATTTCGCAATCATTGAATCATATGTTGGCGGAATAGTATACCCAGTATAAACCGCACTGTCCACGCGAACACCAAGCCCACCAGACGGGGCATACAATGTTATCTTGCCCGGGTTTGGAACAAAATCTTGCGGGTCTTCGGCATTGATTCTGAATTCTATGGCGTGACCGTGCGGAATAACATTAGATTGTGTATAACCCAACTTTTCCCCCGCCGCGATACGAATCTGTTCACGCACCAAATCAACACCGTACACCATTTCCGTCACAGGGTGTTCAACCTGAAGCCGCGTATTCATTTCCAAGAAATAAAATTTTCCACCTTCATACATAAATTCAAATGTGCCGGCATTTGTATAGCCCATTTTTTTCGCCGCGGTTTTACAAATTTCAATCATATCATCGCGCTGTTTTTGGGTCAATGCCGCCGCAGGACATTCTTCCATCACTTTCTGGTTCTTGCGTTGCAAAGAACAATCGCGTTCACCAAATATCACAACATTGCCGTGTTTATCGCCCAAGACCTGAAATTCTATGTGACGCGGGTGCAATAATAATTTTTCCATATACAGTGTATCATCGCCAAAACCACTGCGCGCCTCGTTTTTGGTAATCTCAAACGCTTCTGCCATTTGGTCTTCGGACATAACCGGGCGCATACCACGCCCGCCGCCGCCCGCCGCCGCCTTTAACATTACCGGGTACCCAATTTTTTTACCCCATTTAAGTGCGTCTTCCAATGTGTCAACCGCACCATCAGACCCCGGCACAACGGGCAACCCACATTCTATGGCGGTCTTTTTGGCGTTAACCTTGTCGCCCATCTTGTTTATCATCGCTGCATCTGGTCCAATCCATATAAGACCATGCTGTTCAACCTTTTGGACAAAGTCTGAACGTTCAGATAAAAATCCATATCCAGGATGAATCGCATCAGCATTAGTCAACAACGCCGCTGTCAATATCGCAGATTCATTAAGGTAAGAATCACGCGATGGTCCCGGACCTATACATACAGATTCGTCCGCTAACTGAACATGCATCGCATCACGATCAACCGTAGAATAAACCGCAACAGTGCGTATCCCCATATCACGGCACGCACGAATGATTCGCAAGGCAATTTCCCCACGATTCGCAATTAAAACTTTTTTTATCTTTGGCATGATTTTCTTTATTCAATAATTATCAGCGGTTGGTCAAATTCTACCGCCGCACCATCTGTAACCAATATTTCTTTGACTACACCGTCCCGATCAGACTTAATTGGGTTAAATGTCTTCATGGCCTCTACCAATATCACTGTGTCGCCGGCTTTAATTTGGGCACCAACCTTGGTAAAAGGCTTTGCACCCGGTTCTGGCGAAAGATACGCAACACCAACCATCGGCGATTTTAATGCATACCCAGATGTCGCATTGTCAGATGGTTCACTGTTTGTGTGCTTTGCGTTTTCAGATATTGGCAATGCCGGCATGTTAACGGTTGTGCCCGTTTGTTTTGATAAATGTATATGCTTGCGATACACGCCGAACAAGAACTGGCGTTCTAAATCAAGTTCTGTAATTCCCATATCATCCATTATCTTTGACATGGATTCTACGGTTGCACGAAATGACATATCATAATCCTTTTGTAAATTTACATTTATGTTATATAAATTCTAACATAATTGCGCAACTTGTCAAGGAACAGGGTCAAACCCATATCCGCCCCCCGGTCTGCATCGCAGAATTCTGCGGATTCCCATTAATGTTCCACGAACCAATCCATAGCGTAAAATCGCCGTTTTTGTGTATTCACTGCATGTCGGGGTAAATCGGCATACCGCACGTCCGCCAAATGCCGGTGATATGAAACGTTGGTACGCATTTATCATAAAAACCCCAACTTTGCGGGGAATTTTATGCATTTTCTGCCAAATTTTGTGATTTTTTTCCACCATATTTTCGCAATATATGTTGTAAAGCCTGCGCCATAGCGGCACGTCCTTCTTCACGCGATGCGTCCAAAATAGATGCGTGCGCAAAGACAATATAATCATATTCCGGGGACATCAAATCTGCACAAAAACGCACCCAGTCACGCAACAATCTTTTTGCGCGATTGCGATGAACCGCCAATTTGAATGTGCGCTTGGTCACCATAAAACCGACACGCGGGTCAGATGGAAACTTTGCCGGTTTTGCCCGAACGATAAAAAATGCCGTACGCGCAGATGGGGTATCTTCATCTGTATGAAAATCTTTATGATTTTTTATTGTATCTCGCATAATGCGTAATAATACCAAATTATAATTAAAGTCAAACCTTTTTATTCAGTCGTGCTTGATTTTTAATAATCGGGTGTTTATAGTGGTAAAAAATATTGAAAGGGGCGACGCATGTATAATTGGTTGATGAAGTTTTTTTCGGCAGATATGGCGATTGATTTGGGTACTGCAAACACACTGATTTATGTCAAGGGGCGTGGAATTGTTTTGAACGAACCATCCGTTGTTGCGGTTGCAGAGAATAAATTGTTGGGTCGGAAAGAAATTCTTGCCGTGGGGACCGAAGCAAAACAGATGTTTGGACGAACACCTGGGTCCATAACGGCGGTGCGTCCATTGCGCGATGGTGTCATCGCAGACTTTGAAGTCGCAGAAGAAATGATAAAATACTTTATTCGCAAAGTACATCATCGTAGTCCACTTACCGCGCCACTTATAATCATATGCGTGCCTTCGTGTGCAACCCAGGTGGAACGCCGTGCAATTCAAGAGGCCGCAGATGCCGCCGGTGCACGCAAAGTATACATTGTTGAAGAATCTACAGCTGCTGCAATCGGCGCCGGTCTGCCGGTAGAAAAACCGTTGGGCTCTATGGTGTTGGACATCGGGGGCGGCACAACCGAAGTTGCGGTTATGTCATTGGGCGGTATCGTATATTCAAACGCGGTGCGTACCGCAGGCGACCAGATGGATTTAGATATTATTGAATATGTGCGAAAAAATAAAAACTTGTTGATTGGGGAAAATACCGCGGAAGAAATAAAAAAGAAAATCGGTACCGCGATTTCACCAAAAGACAAGACAAATGAATTAACAATGAAAATCAAGGGACGCGATTTGCTGTCTGGGACACCGCGCGAAACAATTATAACCGAATCCCAGATTGCGTCTGCGTTGTCCCAAACAGTGACAAAAATTGTAGACACTGTTCGTCACGCGTTGGAATTAACACCGCCAGAATTGTCCGCAGATATTGCTGATTTAGGTATCGCAATGACTGGCGGTGGTTCTTTGTTGCGTGGTTTGGATGCGGCGATTCGCGCCGCCACGGGTTTGCCGGCATTTTTGGTTGATAATCCATTGGCATGCGTTGCCCGCGGCAGTGGTAAGATGTTATCCAGTTTGGACAAAAACAAACACATATTACAAACAATGTATTAATGATAAAAAAGACACCGGCGTTTGCCGGTGTTTTTTACAAAAATTATCGTTTTTGCCGGCTAAGACTTTCCATTCACCGCACGCAAAATAACCATTATGCCCGCCGGTGTTATACCGGGGATTTTTTGTAATTCTGCAATATTTGCCGGGCGAATGCGCCGCATTTTCTCGCGCAGTTCGTTTGTTAGTCCGGGCAGGGCGTCATAATCAAAATCTGCCGGTATTTTTATGATTTTATCACGATTATAAGATTCTATTTCCCGGTTGTTTCGCATAATATAACCAGCATAAAATTTATCGTTTTCGGAAATTTTCCCGGCTTTTTTATCAATTTTATTCAAAAAGACCGGCAATTCTATTAACCCTAAATCTACCCCGATTTGTCCAAGACGCGAAATGGCGTTATCCGAACGCAGGC
The DNA here is from genome assembly GCA_905234465.1 of uncultured Alphaproteobacteria bacterium. Taxonomy (GTDB): domain Bacteria; phylum Pseudomonadota; class Alphaproteobacteria; order Rs-D84; family Rs-D84; genus Enterousia. Next base: position 4,405 of record CAJOHU010000004.1, read on the forward strand.
TAAGCCGGTATTCTGAACGCGAAGTAAACATACGGTACGGTTCATCAACCCCCATTGTTGTTATATCATCAATCATAACCCCAATCATAGAATTCGTTCTGTCCAAATTCAGTGTCGGTATATCCAAAGCATATGCGGCGGCATTTGCGCCCGCAACCAAGCCTTGGGCGGCGGCTTCTTCATAACCAGATGTGCCATTTATTTGACCTGCAAAAAACAGTCCGGGGTTATCACGCGACATCAGATGCGAATCCAGTGCGCGCGCATCAATCGCATCATACTCAATCGCATAACCATAACGCGCTATACGGGCATTTTCAAGCCCAGGAATGGTTCGTATCCATTTGTCTTGAATATCACGACCGAAACTTGTTGATATTCCATTTGGATAAATTAAATCACTGTTCAAACCTTCGGGTTCTAAAAACACATGGTGCGAAGCATGTTCGGGAAAACGCATAACTTTATCTTCCAAAGACGGGCAATAACGTGGCCCAATTCCAGCAATATCCCCGTTATACATCGGCGCGTTTTTTATGTTTTTACGAATTATATCGTGCGTTTGTCCTGTGGTATGTGTGATAAAACATGTCGCATGGTTGATATCTGTATCAAAACCATCAGAAAACCAATCATGTGGATTATCAGGTAATTGTTCTTCACACACAGAAAAATCAATAGAATCGCGGTATATCCGTGCCGGCGTTCCGGTCTTTAACCGCATAATATCAAATCCAGCCCCACGCAATACATCGGAAATAAAGGCGTCTGGCGATTGGTATTCCCCATCGTCTGTAATTCGCCCAGACGGAATTTTTTCAACACCCATCGTGACCAGTCCGCGCAAAAAAGTCCCAGTTGTAAAAACTATTGATTTTCCGGCGTATACACCATTTATAATTTTTTTATCAACATCTATTGTTTCAACAACTTCAAATGCAATTGTCAAATTTTTATATTCATTCAGAATACCCGCAACCGCATTGTGATACAGGTTTCTGTCAATTTGTGCGCGCAATGCCTGGGTTGCCGGCCCGTGTGATGCATTAAGTGTTCTGAAATGAATACCCGCCATATCCGCCGCACGTGGCATCACGCCGCCCAACGCGTCCATTTCTGCGACCATTTGTGATTTGCCCGGACCGCCAATTGATGGATTACACGACATCGCGCCCAAGTCAGTTTTTCGCATTGTTATCAGTAATGTCTTTGCACCGCGACGCGCGGATGCAGCGGCGGCCTCAGTCCCCGCATGTCCACCACCAATAACAATAACATCAAAACACTTCATTAAAACCGTCCAAGACCGCCGTTGATATGTAATGTTTGACCGTTGATATACGACGCTTCGTCTGATGCCAAGAATACGCACGCATTCGCAATATCATCTGGTTCGCCAAAGCGACCCGCCGGAATTTGCGCCAAATAATTTTTCTTTAATTCTTCGGGCAAAACATCTGTCATCGGTGTCTTAATAAACCCGGGCGCGATTGCATTCGCAGTAATGCCACGGGATGCAACTTCGGCGGCGATAGATTTTGTCATACCAATCATACCACCCTTACTTGCCGCATAGTTTGCCTGACCCGCACCGCCAATAACACCAATAATTGATGCCATGTTTATAATACGACCAAAACGTTGCTTCATCATTGGCATAATCGCCGCACGACACATTTTGAAACAAGACCGCAGGTTCGTATTGATAACATTATCAAACTGTTCATCGGTCATACGCATCAATAATGTATCCGCAGTAATTCCGGCGTTATTTATCAGAACATCCAACCGACCACATTTTTCAATCGTATCCATAACCAATTCTTCCGCACCGCCATCAGACGCTAAATCACACGGAATTTTGATGAAAGAATCATCAAATTCAGAATTCATTTTTGCGATATTACGCCCAGACACAACCACTGTCGCACCAGCTTCTTTCATTTTTCGCGCAATGGCACCACCAATTCCACCGGTTGCGCCAGTTATTAAAACAACTTTGTTTGTTAAATCAAACATATTTACACCTCTAATTTTTTCCCTTCCATTTCTGGACATATTCTTGTGGTCAGACCTGTTAAAACAGCACCTGGACCAACCTCTATTGTTTCACTTATACCCATATCGTGCATAGCCAACACACTTTCGCGCCAACGGACGCCATGCGTGATTTGATAAACCAACGCTTCACGAATTTCATCTGGGTCACTTATCGGGGCGCAGGTTTTGTTTGAAATCAGTGGCGCAGACGGTGTTTTTATCTTTGTGTCTTTTAGTGCCGCACGCATTTCGTCTGCGGCAGGCGATTGAATCCGGCAATGCACCGGTACCGACAGCGCAAGTGGCATTGCACGTTTTGCACCAGATGCCTTTGCATCTTCTAATGTTTTTTCAACGATTTCTTTTGCACCGGAAATCACAACTTGACCCGGGGAATTATCGTTTGCAACATCACAATCATTTTTTGCACAAATGTCACGAACAACATCAATATCCAATCCTAAAATTACTGCGGTCAACCCATGCCCCACCGGCACCGCGCGTTGCATCGCATCGCCGCGCAAACGCAAAAGTTTCGCCGTATCCGCCAATGATATTGCACCCGCCGCACATAATGCCGTATATTCCCCCAATGAATGTCCCGCAACATATTCTGTCAACGGCACACCAGATGCACGAAGCATCGCAATAGATGTTGCCATAATCGCCGGCTGAACATTTGCGGTTAATGTTAAATCTTCCATCGGTCCATTAAAGATAACATTGGACAATTTTTGATTTAATGCATCATCAACTTCGTCAAAGACCGCACGTGCCGCCGCATTATTTTTATACAATTCGTATCCCATACCAACGGTCTGTGAACCTTGACCCGGGAAAATAAGTATAGATGACATAATCGTCACTCCTTTTTATTGGATTATACTTTACGAATACTAAATTCGCAACCGCAATAATTTTGGCGGTAAAAGTCTGATTCACGGTTTATTTTTTGGCGTAAATTTTCATTCCATTTAATTGGTAAATACTCTATACCACCCGGTGCGTTTTGTCCCGCAACATCAACCTGATTTTGGTCTTTGTGACGCGACACCCCAAGAACACTTGCCACCGCATTATATCCATTTTCACGTGCAAATTTTTTCGCGTATTCAAACCGGTATGCAAAGCAAACACTGCAACGCGACCCGCGTTCCGGTTCAGATTCCAATCCACGCACCGCCGCGCGCCATGCATCATGGTCGTATTCGCCGATTTTATATTTCACGCCTAATTTTTCACAATATTTTACCTGTTCCTGCATGCGGCGCATGTATTCACTTTCTGGGTAAATATTCGGATTAAAAAACAGAACGATAAAATCATCCACCCCGGGAATTTCCCCATCGCACAGTTGCTTTATTGCGCCCGCGCTGCACGGCGCACAGCAAGACACCAAAACAAGTTTTATATTATTCTGCATCATTTAATTCAATGCGCGTGAACAGATTTTCTGGCACGGTGAATTTTTCGCCTGATTCGATTCTGTGTTCGTACATTGTCGGCCAAGACAAATCGTGCGCGCCGGCAAATATGTTTTGTATCTTTTCCGCCGCGTCCGGTATAAACGGTCCAGATATGCGCGCAAACAAATCAATCATTTGAAAACATTCGTTCAGCACCGCCCCAGCCGCCCCCGTATCGCCATTTTTAACAAGTGCCCACGGTTCTTTTTCTGTCATATATTCATTTGCAATACCATAAATTTCGCGCAATGCGATTATGGATTTTCTAAATTCGCACGCGTCCAGCGCACCCGTCAATTCCGCCAATTTTTCATTTATGCGGTGCGCCAATGTTTCGTCCATTTTCGCGCCAACTGGCACAGTATCGCCAAAGTTTTTCTGCGACAGTTTGCATACGCGTGATACAAAATTCCCAAGCAAACCATTAAGGTCTTTGTTCACGATTTCTGCGAACCGCGTCATTGTAAAATCTGTATCATCTGTTTCCGGCGCCGATGCCAGCAGGGCATAACGCCAACAATCAGATGGCGCAATATCTAACGCCGCATCCAAAAATATTCCGTTGCCGGTTGATTTTGAAATCTTGGCACCATTAAAGTTCAAGAAATTAAACGCTTTTAATGTATCAACTGTTTTCCAACCATCATTCATTGCTAATTCTTGGGCAGGAAAGAACACAGAATGAAAAGATACATTATCTTTGCCCATAAATTCTGTATAATGACAATCTGGATTTTTCCACCACGACGCCCAATCGTTCGTCGCCATTTGCGATATAGAAACGTATCCCCACGGTGCATCAAACCATACATAAAAAACTTTATCTTCATATCCCGGCTTGTTTACAGAAATGCCCCAATTTAAATCACGGGTGATTGGATTATCATGCAGACCTTCGTCTAACCATTTATTCGCAATCGCAATCGCGGTTTTTGGCCAACCAACACGCGAATTAACCCATTCGCGCAATTTATCCTGCATCGCACTAAGTCTAAAATACAGATGCTTGGTCATACGCATTTCAACCGGGGATGATGGGTCAATGGCACTGTGTGGTCGTATCAAATCAGACGGATCCAATGCCGCACCACATTTTTCGCATTCATTACCATATGCGCGTTCATATCCACATTTAGGACATGTTCCGATAACATACCGGTCCGCCAAAAATTTTTCTTCATTAACTGAATATGGCTGTAAAGATGTTTCTTCTTTTATCATTTTTTGCAAATCCAGCCGACGAAATAACGAATGAATCAATTTTTCGTGCGCCTTGGTATGTGTACGACCATATAAATCAAAAGACAATTTGAAATTACGGACCACATCTAAATGTCTTGCACGATATTTTTCAACATAATCTTCAACCGACATATTTTCGCGTGCCGCGCCAATCTCAGATGTTGTACCATGCTCATCAGAACCACCAATATACAAAACATCACGCCCCATTGCACGACAGAAACGCGCATAAACATCACTTGGCAACAGACATCCTATCAAATGTCCAATGTGCAAATTATTATTCACATATGGTAATGCAGAAGTAATAAGATATTTTTTACTCATTTGCTTTTCCCTTTTTTATAAAAAAGACGCCGAACGGGCGCCCCAAGAAATCCCGCTTTTATGCCGTGTTGAAAATTAGTTTTGCATTCGTTTCATTTTTTAACTCTCTGGAATCATGTGGCTTGCCACACGAAGCCTTGGCGAAGTGTGGTGGGTGGTATTGGACTCGAACCAACGACCTTTACGATGTCAACGTAACGCTCTAACCAACTGAGCTAACCACCCATATCAATCAAGTGTTATCAGACAGGAAACCAACGACCTTTACGATGTCAACGTAACGCGGCTTCCCAACTGAGCTAACCACCCAAAGTCACCGCATTATAACAAAGAAAATCTGAATTGCAAGATATTAGTGGTTAGTGATACTGGTTAGGGGTTAGTGGTTAAATAATATATGAATTTCCTTGTTTTCTGTCGTTTGCAAGACGATTTCCCAACCTTTGCGCCACAAACCCCAATATCGCAACAAATTCGCTTTGTTTTAATCTGAATTTGGGGTTGCGTTCAAAAAAGTATAATAAATCACCATATAAAGATTTTTGGGCATATTCTGGTAGAACCTGATTTTTTTCTTTCATCTTACTTCCTTTTTGAATCAAAAAAGCCATCTTTAATGATGGCAGGAGGGTAAGAACTACTTTACACCAAATAGCCCGATGTATTGATTATTTCACCGGCCTCCTGCATAAGCAGAAGGTTATTTAATGTCGGCGCGCCGACAGGTGCAAAGATGGTTCTTACTCCACCATATGACAATCGCCATACACGATAATTATAAACATATTAATTTCTGATTGCAAGGGGTTAGTATTTTTGCTTAAAATTACAATATTTTGAAATCGGGCACCCATCACATTTTGGACGCAATGCGGTGCATGTATATCGTCCAAACAGAACCATTACATGATTCGTTATCGCGTGGTATTTTTTGGGAATCTTTTTTAATAATTCTGATTCCACACGTTCCGGCGTATTCGCAGAATCATCCACCCATCCATACCGGTGGCTAAGGCGAAAAACATGGGTGTCAACACCTATGTTCGGCGCAGCCCACAAAACATTCATAATAACATTTGCGGTCTTTTGCCCGATGCCCGGCAATTTCATAAGTTCCACGCGGTCATGATATTTTTTTGGAAACACCCATTGGGCGTTTTCCATGTTATCAAATTCTGCCAACCGTTCCGACAATGCGATTATATTTTTTGCCTTGTTATTAAAAAAAGAAATTACACGAATATGTTTTTTTAATCCGTCAATCCCTAATTCTAACATCTTGCGAGGCGTCGGCGCGATACGAAACAAAGCAGGTGTCACTTCGTTTACTTTCTTGTCTGTTGCCTGGGCGGATAAAATTACCGCCACAGCAAATGTGAATTCGTTAATAGAATACAATTCTGTCCGAATGTTCATATTCAAACCATTCGGTACAATTTCAAAAAATCGCTGTGGCGTTATCACATTATGCCTTTTCTATTGATATACCAAAGTTATATCCTTCTATATCCGCAAAGTGTTCTGCCGCGCCCGGTGACATTTCACGAATAAGCGCATCTGACATTATACGTTTCCGATGTTGTTCTATTGCACCAGATAGCGCCAAATCCGCTGTATAGGTCAAATTTATGCGGTCAGACACATCAAGTCCTATTTCTTTGCGAGTGTCTTGAATGAATCGCAGCGCATCGTTTGCCAAACCTTCGGCAATTAATTCTGAATTTAATTCTGTATCCAAAATAACAACCGCCGTATTATCTGGCAACACCATACCGGTCACCCCATCACGAATGTTCAGACGATTTTCAAATTCATCAGAGTTCAATGTGTATTCGCCAACAATCAATTTATCGCCGTCCTTTTCATATTCACCACGCTTTACAGACGGAACAATTTCGCGCAACGCAGACCCCAGACGCGCGCCAATCTTTGGTGTCACCAAGTATATAAAACCATCTGCGACTTTATTCGCGCTGTCCAACCATTCAACAGTTTTTACATTTAATTCATCACGAATAATATTGGTGTATTCGCGCATTGCCACCCCACCTGCAACTGTTAATTTATTAAGTGGCAAACGATTACGCAATTTATATTGTTCGCGCAATTGTTTCCCAACAGATACAATTTCTTGAACCCGGCGCATATCGCCAACAATTTTTTCGTTCATTTCTATTGTTGTTGGGAAATCCGTTAAATGCACGGATTCTAAGCCTGTTAAATTCTTGTAAATATATTCTGAAACAAATGGTGCAAATGGCGCAAGCACGCGGCACAGCATAATCAAAACCGTGTACAATGTATTAAATGCATCTGTGTCTTCGTCCCAGAAACGCGCACGCGAACGGCGTATATACCAATTATTCAACACGTCCAAGAATCTGACGAATTCTTTGACGGCAACATCCGGTTTATATTCTGCCAATGCTAAATCTGTCGTCTTTATCAACACATTCATTTCTGCCAGGATATATTCATCCAGCACATTGCGTGTCGGCGCCCCCCATACATCACGTGCGATTATATTTGCAGCGTTCGCGTACAGCGTAAAGAAATGATACGCATTCCACAGTGGTGTCAGAATCGTCTTAATAGATTCTGCGAAAACTTTACCTTCTTTATCAACTGGGACCGGTTCAGCCTTCATAAAATTACTGCCCAATATAAACAGACGAACCGCGTCTGCACCGTACACTTCCAATTGTTGTTCTGGGTTCACAAAATTGCCCAATGATTTAGAAAACTTGCGTTTGTTTTCATCAACAATCATACCATTCGCAGAAACTGTGCGAAATGCCGGCCTGTCAAATAATATAGCCGCAACCACCATCAATGAATAAAACCACCCACGTGTTTGGTCTTGACCTTCTATTATATAATCTGCCGGGAAAGTTTTTTCAAAAACATCTTGGTTTTCAAACGGATAGTGCAGGGATGCAAACGGCATAGAACCAGATTCAAACCAACAATCTAAAACATCGGGTATACGTTTCCAACCATCTTTGGTTAGTGCATCCAGGGTTGGGCGATGCAAATCATTTATCTTAACACCAAAGAAGTCTTCTAATTCTGCAACAGACCCGAACACCTTGTATTCGCCGTTCTTTTCCCAAATCGGCAATGGTACACCCCAAAAACGATTACGTGATATACCCCACGGGCGCACACCTTCTATCCAAGACATAAAACGATTACCCGCCGATGTCCATGTTGTGTCTTTCTTGGTTATTTCAACCAAACGGTCACGGATTTTTGGCACATCTATGTACCATGCATCTGTTGCACGATAGATAAGTTTTTCTTTGCTGCGCGGACCGAATGGATAACTGTGTTTATGCTGGTCCTTTTTAACCAGAATTCCATTAGAACGCAACCAATCAATAATCTTTGGATTCGCAACAAATATATTTTCACCCGCCCAATCGGTCACCGTATTATCAAAATTACCATAATCATCAACATTTAATATCACCGGGAATTGTGGGTCAATCGCCTTGGCCACCATATAGTCGTCTTCGCCATACGCAGGAGCAATATGAACGATACCGGTACCATCACTGTCGGAAACATAGTCCCCAGAAATCACCGTATACAGTCCGTGACCCGCCGCCGCCATATCTTTGTAATATGGGAAAATCGGCGTATAGCGCAAACCAATCATTTCAGACCCCATGACTGTTCCCAAATTTTCTGAATTTGCGAAAATCTTGTCGTATGCCCCAAGACGTGATTCTGCCAAAACATAAACATGACCATCATCGTGACGCATACGAACATATTTCATATTTTTGTTCACCGCCAATGCAGAATTTGCCGGCAAAGTCCATGGTGTTGTTGTCCACGCAACCGCACGGTCACCATTTTCTAATTCAAACCACACCGTCACCGTGTCATCAACAATGTCTTGATATTCGCTTGATGCTTCGGAATTAGATAAAACAGTACCCAATTTCCAATCATATGGGTTCACTTTGAAATCTTTGTACAATAATCCACGATTATACATTTCTTTGATTGCCCATATCACAGATTCCATGAAATTTTTATCCATAGTACGATAACCATAATTATCGCCACCATCAACCCAACGCCCAACACGTTCAATAAACTTCAACCATTCGTTAGAGTATGTCATAACATCACTGCGGCACATGTCACAGAACGCAGCTATACCGTCATTTGCAACAATGTCTTTGGCGGTACGTTTTTGCTTTTTTTCAACGGATGCTTCGGCAGGCAGACCATGGCAATCCCAACCCAACGCACGTTCTACATGTTTGCCTTTCATTGTTTGATAACGCGACACCATATCTTTGACCGCCGAAACCCCCAAATGCCCCCAATGTGGCAAACCATTGGCAAAGGGTGGACCATCATAGAATGAAAACGGGTGTCCCTGTTTCGTTTTTTCTAACGATTTATGGAATGTGTCATCACTGCGCCAGAATTCTATTATCTGGTGTTCCATTGATGGAAAATCTGCCTTGGGTTCTGTTTTTGGGTATGCCATATCATTTTCTCCGTGATTTTATTATAAAAAACGGGCGCATGCGCGCCCCAGCCAACGCCAAAGCGCGCCGCCGGTTATCCTATAATAATTATTGTTTTTTTGCTCATGTTGGTCACTTTAATATATAAAATAACAAAATTCCAGTATTTTTTTGCGCGACATCCGCCTGCGCCAATCTCGCTGTAACGAAGTGAAAGCGGAACGGCGAGACACTCAAAAATTTTAAATGCGCACACAGGTGCGCATTAACAATTTTTGGTGGTGCCGGTGATAGGACTTGAACCTACGACCCCCTCATTACGAATGAGATGCTCTACCAACTGAGCTACACCGGCATGCGAGACACACTTTACATGACAATATTTCTATTTTCAAGTGTTTTAAGTGTGGTTTTGTTTATTTTTTCCCATATTGTGCCTATGTCGCCCACAATTACACCCGTATACACCGGTGTTTCATCATTTAAGTTAAACATTCTGCGCAAATCTGGCAAATATTGCGAAACCAATTTCAACCCCGCAGGGGTTAATTCCCATTTCGCACCGAGTTGCATATCACAACCTTGGTACAAACAAATTTCGCCATTCATAAAATACCCACGGGGGTTAAACGCCAACACAGAACGAATTTTCACAGACGGCATACCAATATCGGACAACATTTGTTCATGCGAAACATCGGAACCAGGCGCAGAAACAATCAACCCAGATTCCAACATTATAAACGCGCGCCGCATTATATGAAAATTCTTGGCGTATTCAGGCATTATATTTGTCTTTGTCTGAAATAACCGTTAATTTTATCTGCAACAATATCGCGACCACAACAACGCGAACCTTCGGGGCATTTGCCCATTGACAAACACGGCGGGGTCAAATATTTCATCAATTTTGCATTTTGACCAATATATTGCCCTAAATCGCGGCGCAAATCACAAGAAATATGATATATTGCTTCTTGGGCACACCAACATGTGCGTTTACCTTGTTCATGCATCAATGCATTCAAGTTCGCGTGTTTATTGTATTCAACCATCGCACCATATGGTGCAATCGTCAATATCATGTTTGCCGGAATTGCATTATCATTACGCAACACATAATATTTACGCATAAAATTATCTGCATCTTTGCTTAAACCCGCCGCGTTCAATAATGGCGGCAAATAGAAATATCCGGTAAAGTGCGGTGCGGAACGCTGGATACTGCGGTGGCGTTGGTCTTGTCCCATTGTCGCCCCGGCATCAACATGAATTTTTGTATCTACATACATTAATGAATTATTCATATACTGAGGATGGAATTGCAATGTGTCTGCGGTATCAAGTGATTTGTTTTCTGCAAACATTTTATCATCATATTTATAAGATAATAACTTAAATTCCGGACGTGTTTTTATGCCGCGATATTTTTCAGATATGAAAAATTCTGGGGCATAATTATTAATGTGTGCACGTTTATCAGGATCAAACATATATTCAATTTTTGGATCATCATGTATTGCCAATTCTGCCATTTGATTTACCGCATCACGCATTTCCGGTGTCCACGCCGTACGATACAATGTAAACAGCGTGGCAAGGTCAATCGTGTAATCTAATGCGGTTGGTGCAATCATTGATACAAACATCCTTAATTGTTCTTGGGCAAATTTTGGCGCATTTTGTTCAACATATTTTTCAGACGCATGCGGTCTTTCGCGGTGAATCGCGTCACGTGCAATTTCTGTCACACGATTTTTATTCTTGGCATAAACTTCCAATCCGTTTTCAATATAATCACATGCACGATTTATTCTTGATTCTGGACAACCCGGATAATATGTTTCCAACATATTCTTGATTGCAGCCATATCTGGGTTATCATACATTTTTGAAAAACGCCCAGAACGTTGATCTGTATTATAAAATGGCGCGGTAAGGTGCAGACCAAAAACAACACTGGATACCGGAATACCATCAATATTGAATGTGTAATAATTATGTTCCAATGTTGTGTGATGTCCGGTTTTAAACAGACGATTTTCAACATCAATCGTTTCGCCAATTTCCGGCACATCCGCCGCATAGCACGTGCGTGCCGCATGTGATGCCAAAATGGTTGGTTGCAAATCTGTTCCGGCAATTTTTTTAACTTTAATGAGATCCGACATTTTCAATCCTTTTATCCTTAACAATTTTTTATTACAACATTTGAATAGCTTTTCAACATTTATTTTCCATTTTTTTATTTTCCCGGCTTTTTTGATAAAAAACATCAAAAAGACCGGGAATGCCGGTCAAAATGATAAAAAATGCAAAAAATGCCGGCAATTACTTGTCACGAAGGCGGGCAGGGCATTTCTTTTCCACCGCCGCAATAATATCACTATGCAATTTTGCCAAATCAGATTCCGACATTTTTTCGCGGGGTGTAAATGTAATTGTGAAAGCAATGGACTTTTTACCATCCGGCATTTCAAACGAATCAAATACAACCGCGCTTGATATCGGGTTTGTTGCATATCGCGCCGCCGCGACTAACTTTTCAGCCGGAAAATCAGACGGCACAACAAACGCAAAATCACGCGTTATTGGTTGAAAATCGCCCATAATGATTGGTCCATGTGACGAAACCCGACGGGGCAGGTTTTCTATATCGCCAACAATTCCGATAACAACATTTGTTTTTATCTTTAACGCACGCGCAACAGATGGGTGTAATTCACCAAATTCTGCCAATACCTTTTTACCCTGAACAACGCGACCATAACGGTATGGGTGTGCCCAAAGCGGCGGATTTTCCGTTTCAATCGCAAAGTTTTGACCATTTAATAATAAAACAACATCTGCCTTAACATCATATATATCAACGGCGCGATTACGTTTTTGCCAATGTTTTGGTGATGTTGCACCGGTGCGAACAATACAAATTTCAGTATGTTGCGCGCCCGGCATATCGCCATCAAAAACCGTACCCAATTCAAATAAATTCAAATCTGGATATCCACGCTTTTCGTTTTCTACAACCGCGTTCAACATTCCACCCAACAATGTATTGCGCGCAGTATCTAAATCAGAAACAATTGGATTTGCCACGCGAATAATCGGTTTGTTGGTCAATATTTCTTCAATGCGCGAATTTCCAAAACTGTACGAACGACACTCGTTCAGACCACGCGCCGCCAAAGACTTTTTAAGATACAAATCAAAATCATCTGAATGTGTCACATCGCCCATTGTATGCGTATCATTTTGGGCAATTTTTTCGTACCCATATATACGAATTAAATCTGCAACAACCGTTTCAGGAATACATACATCAACGCGCGCAGATGGTGCGGTTATTTCCCATTTGTTTCCTGTAAATTTGCCGGTGTATCCCAAACGGGTCAATATATCGCGCATATCGTCCACTGACATTTCAAGACCTGTTCTTTTGACGAACATATCAGGTGAATATTTCACAGGTGTATTTTTTGGCGAATCATCCCCCGCCGCATTAAATCCAACAATTTTACCACCACATGCGTCTGCGATAATCTTGACCGCGTACATCAACGCCGGACCCGTCACAGTTGGGTCTATACCGCGTTCATAACGATACGAAGCGTCGGTTGATATTCCTAAACGCTTGGAAGTTTTGCGTACAGATACCGGGTCAAAGTATGCGCTTTCCAAAATTATATTCTTGGTTTTATCAGATGTGCAACCGCGCACCCCACCGATAACACCCGCCAATGCCAAAATTCCACTGTCATCAGCGATAACCATATCAGAATCTTGCAATTCATGTTCGCCCCCAAACAGGTCTGTGAATTTTTCACCTGGTCGTGCCATACGCACAACTATATTCCCATGTATTTCATCTGCATCAAAACAATGCATCGGTTGCGCCATGTCATAGCATATGTAATTCGTCGCATCAACTGGTGCATTCTTTGGATTAATCCCAATCGCACGCAGACGGTTGGCGATTTTTGTATCTGATGGACCAATTTTTATGTTATGGATTTCCGCCAATTTATATGCCCGACATTTATCTGTCTTGATTTCAACGCCACGCGCATTACCGGATACAGCGAACCCGTCATCGTGTGGTGCGATATATTCGCCCGCACCCGCCGCAGAAAGGTCACGCGCCACACCGCGCACCGCCAAATAGTCCGGTCTGTTCGGTGTAATACCTGCATCAAAAACAATCGGACATTCAATAACGGGTGTACCAATCTTGGTGTCTTTTGGTAATTCTATAATACCAGTGTGGTCATCGTTTATACCCAATTCACGACCACTGCACATCATACCATCGGACAACACACCACGCAATTTTCCACTTTCTATTTTATGTCCTTCTATGACACAGCCCGGTGTCGCCAACGCAGAAATCAAACCGACACGCACATTTGGCGCACCACAAACAACCTGGCGCAGGGTTGGCGATCCGTCATCAACCATTAACACATGCAAATGGTCACTGTTTTCATGTGGCCGACATTCTACAATTTTTGCCGCAATGGGCGGAATAGGGCATATAAGTTCTTCTACTTCAAGCCCCGTCCGCGTAAGCGTATCTGCAATTTCCGTCGCAGACAAATCTGTTTTCAAATAATCACGCAACCAATCAAAAGTCCATTTCATTTCATACCCCCAAAATTAAAAACCACAAGATTTTAACCAACGAACATCATTACCATACAAATCTCGCAAATCAGGCAGGTTATACTTTAACATCGCCAATCTGTCCCAACCGAAACCAAATGCAAAACCTTGGTATTCATTCGGGTCAATTCCACAATTACGCAGAACATTCGGATGAACCATACCCGCACCCATCATTTCCAACCAACGTTCGCCATTCCATTTCATATCAACCTCTATACTTGGGTCGGTAAAAGGAAAATATGATGGACGAATACGCAGTTCTACATTATCCAATTTGAAGAATTTCTTGAAGAATGCACGTATATCACCAATTAAATCAGCAAGTGTGACATTTTTATCTATATACAACCCCTCTATTTGCCCGAACATAGGCCCGTGTGTTGCGTCCATCTCTCGCCGATATGTAGAGCCGATGGCGAACATTTTAATCGGCACCCCATCTGATTCCATCGCACGAATCTGAATGGCAGATGTTTGCGTACGCAAAACATTCCCGTTTAATAAGAAAAATGTATCCTGCATATCACGTGCCGGATGATAAGACGGTGTGTTTAGTGCGGTAAAGTTATGCCAATCGTCTTCTATTTCTGGACCAGTATAACGCCGGTACCCAAAAGATTCTAAAATCGCAGATATTTCAGACAAACTTTGTGTCAACGGATGAATTGTACCGCGGTTTTCGGGTTCCGCGTTTAATGATACATCCAATTTTTCACCCGCCAATGCCGCGTTTAATGCCTCATTTTCCAATTCAGACTGGCGATTTCTAAATAATTCGCGCAATTCTGTATTTTCGCGGTTTAATTCCGTACGCGCATCATTGTTCAGATTTTTCATCTCTTTCAGGCGCACGGTCATTGTTCCGTTTTTACCGAATGTATTAGTGTACAATTCCTGTAATTCATTTAATGTTTTCGTCTTTTCTATTTGTTCTTTTAGCATAACATTACCTTTTAATAAATATAGGGTCGCATACGCGGCCCCATAATCATAAACAAAAAACAACTTGCCGCCAAGGGTTATTTTTCACCCTTGATAAATCGTTTTGCGGTGTCAACCAATTTGGTGAAATTTTTATCACCAACATATGCCATTTCCGCCAAAACCTTGCGGTCCAGTTCAATGCCCGCCTTGCGCAGACCGTTCATAAACTGGCTGTATGTGATACCAGATGGACGCACCGCTGCGTTAATACGAACAATCCACAAACTGCGGAAATCGCGTTTTTTAGCACGGCGGTCACGATACGCATACTGACCCGCCTTTTCAGATTTTTCACGGGCTGCGCGATACGTGCTGCTGTGACGACCAAGATAGCCTTTTGCCCTTTCAAGAATTTTATTGTGCTTTTGACGAACCGTTGTTCCACGTTTTACCCTTGCCATTTTGCGCCCCCTTTATTTCAAACCATACGGCGCCAGGATTTTAGCCTGACCAACCATGTTTTCGTTAAGATATTGCGGTTTAGACCCGGCGTTATTCGCACGCGCGGATTTTTTACGCAACAGTTTTTTGTGGGCGTTTCTGCGAACGTTGATTTTTCCGGTCGCAGTCATTCTTGCACGCTTTTTCAAGTATGACTTTGTCTTTAATTTTGGCATTTTTTAACCTCTTGTTTAATAAATCCGGGTGGCAATGCCATTGCCACTTTGGATGTTTCCGGGGGTAATTGTGACATAAATAAATGAAAAATCAAGTTTTTATTGAATAATAATTTTTTTATGTTTAAACTGAACCACAAATGAACCCTAAGAAAGTATCTTCCAAATTACGCACTATTATAAAATCTGCGATTGTCGCGGCAATTTTGCCGTTTATATTTATATACATTATTGTGGCAAAGCCTGATTATCGTGTTATGAATGATGCTGCTCATGTTTTATTGCCTGTTGTAAATGCAGTAGGCGATTTAGTCACATGGCCGCTGCGCGCAGGTGGAAATGTTATTAAAAGATTACATGATATATACAATTTGGAACAAGAAAACGAAGAACTGCGCGCGCGATTGGACATGGCATTGGCAGACAAAAACAAATGTGATATCGCATTATTAGAAAATCAAAAATTGGAACAAGAACTTGATACCGTTCGCAACAGTCCATATGCCAGTGTGGTCGCAGATGTTATATTTGATAATTCTGCCATAAATCATGGTACTTTTATGATAAATCGCGGTTTGCGTGATGGAATTAAGCCTGGGATGGTCGTGACATCATTTGATAACACTTTGGCGGGTATTATAATTGATGCAGGCGCACACTTTGCACGTGTACGATCACTGATAGATTCTAATACAAACATTGCGGTACGTGTTGCCGGGTCCGAAGTTTATGGGTTTTTACATGGCAATGGTTCTGATACCCCAACCATAGGTTTTTTCAGCGACCAGAAATTTCAACCGTCACCCGGTGTAAAATTGATTACCAGTGGTATAAGTGGTGTTTTGCCATCGGATATATTTGTCGGACAAATGAAAGACGATACAGATGTTGATGTGTTATCTCCACGCAGATTATCACGCGTTATGGTATTAAAATTTAATGATACGGATAAGTATAAATGAAACAACAGATTATTAAATATTTACAAATACTGTTCCCGTTCATTATTACGGTCGCATTGTGGCGGCTTTCTGTGCCATGGATAAATCCGGTGGGGATATTGGCAATTATACCGATTTTTTATTGTTCTTTTATACGCCCGGTTCATTATTTTGTTCCGTTCGCGATTCTGATTTGTTTTCTTATAGACTATAAATTCAATACGGTTTTGATGTGGACAACATGTTATTGTGCTTTTTATGCGATTATGAATATTCAATCTTTTATAGATTTGACGCATACGAACAAATCCGGCATATACGCGTTTATGGGATTTGTTGGGACAATCGTATCTATGATTATATTATCAAATTTAACATTGATGAATTTAGTGTCTGGAACGATTATGTTTTTGATTCTGACAATAATGTATATTCCAATAACAACAACTATCCAGGTGGTAAAAGATGATTGATATAGAAATATCAAAACAATTTGACCGCCGCAGCGCACTGTTTTTAACCGCAGGAACAGTTCTTACATCTGTATTGGTTTTGCGCATGTTGCAGATGCAGGTCTTTGGTTATCGTACATATAAAAAGAAAAGCGAAAATAATTCATTTCGTATTCAGATAAATATGCCTGAACGTGGAAAAATATTATCACGCGATGGGTTCAATATATCACACGACGCACCAATATATCGCATATATATTATTCCCGAAGAATCGGATGATTTAGAAAAATTAATATCTGTAATAGAAACAGATTTGAAACTTTCAAAGAAACGTGTTGATAAAATATGGGCGCGAATAAAAAAACAGCAAAAATTTCAACCTGTGTTGATAAGTGAAAACACTGATTGGAATACCTTGGCAAAAATTCAGGCAAAAAATTTGCCTGGACTGCATGTACAAAGTGGGTATGGTCGTGTGTATGAATTAGGGCCGGCGGGCGCACAACTCTTTGGATATGTCGGCGCACCTGATAAGCCTGTTGCGAACGCACCTTTCTTTACCAAGGGTATAACAGGATTAGAAAAAACATTTAACAAAAAACTTTCTGGAATACCCGGACAAACCGTAATGATAACAAATGCAGTGGGACGTGTCACCGGCGAAGATAAAACTCAATTCAGACCATCGGTTTCAGGGGGCGATATTAAGACAACTATAAATGATGACGCACAAAAAGTGTTATATGATTCTTTGACACTTCACAAATCTGGATGCGGGGTTGCATTAGACATAGAAACAGGTGATATTTTGGCGATGGCATCTACACCAAGTTTTGATCCCAATAATTTTTCTGGGGATGATAGTGAAGAATATATTGAAGATTTGCGTCAAAATTTTGCCAAACCGTTTATGAACAAGGTTTTTGAAGGGCTGTATCCACCGGGGTCTACATTCAAAATTATTGTGGCGTTGGCTGCATTAGAAGCGGGCGCTGTCACCCCAGATGAGACGGTATTTTGTCCTGGACATTGGGATTATGGTGACCGGCGTTATCATTGTTGGGAAGCAAAAGGACACGGTAAAGTAAACCTTGTTGGTGCGTTAAAACATTCTTGCGATATATATTTTTATCAACTGGCGCTGCGTATAGGAATTGATTCTATTAAGCGCATGGCTTTGCGATTGGGTATGACAGAAAAATATATACAAGATATTATTTCAAAACAAATGCCAGGCATCATCCCTGACAGAAAATGGAAAGAATCAAATATCGGTTCAAAATGGGTTCATGGTGATACAATAATATCAGGAATAGGTCAGGGTTTTATATTGGTTAACTGTATGCAATTGGCGGTTATGATGGCACGTGTCGCGTCAAATCGGCGTGTTATTCCACGATTGCTATATGATGAAAGAAAACCAAATTTTGATAAAATGGGTTTTCAAGAAAAAAACCTTAGGTATGTTCTGAATGGATTAGAAGAAGTATTAAAAAAGGGTGGAACCGCATCGGGCAGCGCGATAAATGTAGATGGTGCAAGAATGGGCGGCAAAACCGGTACATCCCAGGTACGCAGTATTTCACGCGCAGAACGCATAACAGGTGTTTTAACAAACGAGCAATTAAAATGGAATATGCGTAATCATGGTTTGTTTGTTGGATATGCACCAACAACCAACCCGAAATATGCCGTATGCGTGATTACAGAACATTCCGGGTCCAGTGGCAGTGCCGCACGCACCGCCGCCGCAACAATGAAAAAACTGTTGGAAAAAGAATAGAAAAATGACAAGACAAACACGCGTTTCAAATGCAAATATGATGAGTTTTTCTGAAAAACTGACCCGTTTTTCATGGGTACTATTTGTGCCGATGTGTTTGGTTTTAATTGTATCTGAATTTATACTGTATTCCGCGGGTGGCGGGGCATGGAAACCTTTTGCTTTACCACAATTATTAAAAATTATTGTTGGGTTTGGTGTGTTTTTTATTGCCGCGTTTACGAATATAAAACTGTGGATAAAGTCCGCAAATATTATTTATGCTATTGCGCTGATTTTAATTATTTTGGTGACTTTTGTTGGGCATACAGGGATGGGGGCACAACGTTGGTTAAACCTTGGCATTATGCATATTCAACCATCTGAGATGTTCAAAATGGCACTGGTTTTGGCGTTGGCGCGATATTTTGCATGGATGAATTCCGTAGATTTGGATAAGTTCAAAAACTATATTGTGCCATCGTTGATGATGTTAATACCTTTTGGTTTGATTGTTATGCAGCCTGATTTAGGAACTGCGCTTTCCATTGCGATGATTACTATTGGTATGTTTTATATCGTTGGTGCAAATAAAAAATGGTTTATTATTGGCGCAATACTTGCGGTTATGGCGGCACCGGTGGTTTGGTATGGTGGGCTGCATCAATATCAACGTGAAAGAATCATCACTTTTATAAATCCAGATCACGATGCGCGTGGTGCAGGTTATCAGATAAACCAGGCAAAAATCGCATTCGGCAGTGGCGGTCTGTTTGGCAAGGGTTATATGAACGGTTCACAATCTCAACAATCATTTTTACCTGAAAAACAGACAGATTTTATATTTACCATGCTTGGTGAAGAATTTGGATTTTTTGGCGCATTTTTTATCTTAGCACTGTATACATTTATTGTTGCAATTCTGTTCTGGGCGGCGAAAACATGCCGCAACAGATTCGGTCAGTTGGTCTGTTTTGGTTTTATGTTGAACTTTTTCATTTATTATTTTATAAATATATCAATGGTCTTGGGGTTGGTCCCAACCGTGGGTGTGCCATTACCACTCATGTCCTTTGGTGGCAGCAGTCTTTTATCACTGATGTTTGGATTCGGACTTTGTGAAAATGCGCACATACACAAAGATCAACAATTATCTGCCAAAGGAAGTTAAAAATGAATTTGCTTATTGTAGAATCTCCATCAAAGGCCAAAACGATTGAGAAATATCTTGGGAAAGGTTGGCATGTTATCGCGTCTGTTGGTCATGTACGCGATTTGGTTCCTGAATCTGGCAGCGTTGATACAGAAAACGATTTTAAAATGCGTTGGCAAATTATGCCTGGCAAAGAAAAACAATTAAAACTTATTATTGATAATGTAAAAAAGGCTGATGCGGTTTACTTGGCATCAGATCCTGACCGCGAAGGTGAAGCAATCGCATGGCATATTTTGGATATACTTAATTCAAAAAAAGCACTTGGAAAAACACCGGTGTATCGTGTTGCTTTTCATGAAATAACCAAACGCGCCGTGATGGATGCAATCGCAAATCCGCGCGAAATAGATTCTAATTTGGTTGACGCGTATTTTGTGCGACGTGCATTGGATTATTTGATTGGTTTTGAAATATCACCTTTGCTGTGGCGGCGCAATCTTGGAAAATCTGCGGGGCGCGTGCAATCTGTGGCCGTTAAATTGGTCGTTGACCGCGAACGCGAAATAGAAGATTTTAAATCAGATGAATATTGGTCCGTATCTGCAAAATGCGAATTTAATAAACATTCTTTTAATTCTGGATTGACATTTTTTAATGGCGAAAAAATTGAAAAGATGACATTAAAAAATTCGCATGATGTTGATGCGATTGTATCAAAATTGAAAACCCCTGCAGGTGCCAGCGTGTCACATATAGAACGCAAAAAGGTTTCAACCAAACCTTATGCGCCATTCACAACCAGCACACTTCAACAAGAAGCTGCGCGCAAACTTTATTTTTCTTCAAAAAGAACTATGTCTGTGGCACAAAAACTTTATGAAAACGGTCTTATCACATATATGCGTACTGATGCAACAAATCTTTCGGCGGATGCGGTTAATGAAATTCGTACATTCATATCAAAAAACTATGGTGACATGTTTTTACCAAAATCACCTAATATTTATGTCACAAAATCCAAGAATGCACAGGAAGCACACGAGGCAATTCGCCCAACACATTTTGATTCATCAGAAAATAATTTGTCGGGCGATGAACAAAAACTTTACGATTTAATATGGAAAAGAACTATTGCGTGTCAAATGTCTAATGCAGAATTTGATTCTGTTGCAACCGATATTTTAACCGATGATAAAATCGCAACTTTTCACGCCGTTGGTCGTACACGCACATTTGATGGTTTTATGAAAGTGTATATAGAAGATAAAGATGATTCAGATGATGAATCTGATGCGAAATTGCCGGCGATGAATGTTGGTGATAAAATCAGCATTTCAGAAATAAAACCTGAACAGCACTTTACCCAACCCCCGGCACGTTATACAGAAGCATCTTTGGTTAAAAAATTGGAAGAATTAGGCATAGGTCGTCCATCTACATACGCAAGTATTATGTCAACAATCGTTGACCGTAAATATGTAGAGCAAGATAAACAACGTCGGTTTCACCCAACCCCCGGCGGATGGGTTATTGCGGCATATTTAGCAAAATATTTTTCCGATTTGGTTGATGTTAATTTTACCGCAAAAACAGAAGATACTTTGGATGATGTTTCAAATGGAAAAACAGAAAAATTGTCTGCATTAAATGAATTTTGGGGTGATACACACGATATGATTTCTGATGCACGCGATGTTAAAACACCAGATATTATTGATGAAATAAATAAATTTATGAAAAAACATTTATTTCCAAATGGCGATAATAAATGCCCAAAATGTGGCGGAAAATTGAGCATAAAATTGTCAAAGTTTGGGGCGTTCATCGGATGTGAAAATTATCCAAAGTGTGATTATACTATGCGGTTAAGTTCAAATGAAGATAGTTCATCCGAAACAAACAAAAACGAACCAAAAGATTTAGGTGATGGTATATCATTTAAAATTGGTAAATTTGGTCCATATGTGACGGACGGTGAAAAGAACGCAAGTGCAAAAAAATATACACACGATACAATAACACTGGAAATCGCACGCGAATTATTATCTGGTGAAAAGAAAAAGGTTGAACCTGTTGAAATTGGCGTAAACCCGAAAACAAATAAAATGATTTATTTTTATCCAACGGGTCGTTATGGTGCATATATTTCGTCTAATCGTGTTAATGTAAGTGTGACAGAAAAGCCAGATTTAGAAACAGCAATAGATTTAATAAATAATAAGAAACCGAAATTTTCTAAAAAATAAATGACGAAATATGATAATAATTTTACAGACCAATTACGTGAACGCCTTTCTATTGTAGACGTTATATCCCGCCGTGTGCCGCTGGTAAAAAAAGGTCAAAATTATTGGGGGTGTTGCCCATTTCATAATGAAAAAACACCGTCTTTTTCGGTCAGTGAAGACAAAGGTTTTTATCACTGTTTCGGCTGTGGAAAACATGGTGATATTATCTCTTTTACTATGGAATCTGAACATGTAGATTTCAAAACTGCAATAGCAGAATTGGCGGATATGGCGGGGTTAAAATTGCCGGAATATAAACCCAAGTCACCAGAACAAATAGAATCTGAAGAAACATATATTACAATTACGACGGCGGCGGCAAAAATTTATGCCGAAAAATTATTCGCCCCCGAAGGTGCACACGCACTTTCGTATATCCGTGGTCGTGGGTTTAGTGATGAAATGATAAAAAAATACGGTATTGGATATGCGCCAAAAAACAATATTATTGCGAATAAATTTGTGAATACTAAACAAGATAAATTAATCGCAACAGGTCTTGTCCGCCGCGGTGAATATGGTATGTATGATTTCTTTCGTGATAAATTAATGTTTCCAATTTTTAATGCGCGTGGTCAAATCGTCGCATTTTCTGGACGTTCGTTGGATGGGTCGGAACCAAAATATATAAATACAACCGATACAGAAATGTTCCATAAACGCCAAACATTATTTGGATTTAATTTTGCACGCGAAAGTATACATCGTGCAAATCGTGCCATTATAGTAGAAGGTCAAATTGATGCCATTCAAATGCAATGTAATGGTTTTGGTGAAACAGTGGCACCACTTGGAACCGCATTAACCGAAGATCATATCGCGATTTTATGTAAAGCAAATCGTAATATAATTTTCTGTTTTGATGGTGACGGGGCAGGGCAAAAAGCCGCTGCACGCGCATGTGGTATTATATTACCATTCTTGCGTGATAATTCCGATGTGCGATTTGCGTTTGTGACAGGTGGTAAAGATCCAGATGAAATACTGCGTAAATCGGGGCGGGCGGATATGGAAAAGATTATAAATTCTGCCGTGCCTTTGGTTGATTTTCTGTGGCAGATTACGAATAAAAATTATGTAATTAATACGCCGTCTGGTCGTGTTCAGGCAGAAAAATTTCTTAAATCACAAATTGATAAAATTACAGACAGATTATTAAAATCTGAATATGAAAACGAATATAATTCGCGTAAATTTAATGAATGGCATAAATGGAAAAAAAGCCCAGAAACACCGCACATAGAAGTCCCAGAAATAGATAATATTATCAAGAAAAATTTAATTTATATTGTAAATAAATATCCCGAGATTGCCGAAAGATACGGTGATTTTATCAGTAAGTTTAACCTGGATTTAGATTCGTCTGTACAATCCGATTGCGATTTTGATTTAAAAACAGCGGAAAAATATATAATATCTTTAAAAATACAAAAGTATATAGAAAGTCTTGAACAACAAAAACGAGATTTGACTTTGCGCGGGCTTTCGGGTGAAAACGATGTAAGCCAAGAAATCCGCCGTATAGATAATGAGATAAATAAAATGCGAGAAAAATTTGATTTATTGGTATAATGATTAGTGGTTAGTGTTAGTGGTTAGTGTTAGTGTGAAACCGCTGGTGGTACCAGCGGTTTTGGTTTTTATTGACGTTGAAAACGTTGTAGAAAATTAAAAGTTTCCTGTTGTTTTTGTTCAACTTTTTCTTTATTTGATTGTTTTTTTGCGTCTCCTTTCGCTTTTTCTTGTTCTTTATATGCTCTTACAACATCACCGCGTAATGTATATATTGTTTTTGGACTTAAATTTACCAATTCACCATTTATTTCAAGACGAAAATTTCCTTCATAACTTCTGTCAAACAATAACCGAAATATACATTCATTTGTTTCGTTTGAATACACATTCATACTGTTGATTTTCTTTTGGTTCAATCCTGACAGGACTTTTTTGTAATATATCTTGCAACATTTGTAAAGTTGCGTTTTCAAAGTGACTTGGCTGCATTGTTTTTCCTTTTTGTTTTTTTGTTAAAAAAACCACAAGAAATTATTTTCATGTGGTTGGAGTTCAGAAAACAATGCAGCATTGTCGTGCTTATTCAATATATTCACACACTCCAACCAATGGTTGGAAATTTAACGCAATCTTTTGCGGCTGCACGTGCTTTCTGAAACACATCCACGGAACACCCACGGACAATGTCACGTTAGCAAAAATTTAGACAAAAATCAATTAGAAAAAATATTTATGTTAAAAGTGTTAGTGGTTAGTAAAATCTGGAATAAGTTCACAATTACGAAATTATTCCAGATACCACTAACCACTTACACTAACCACTAAAAACACGATTTTAATTCGCTGTTATCTTCGTTTTGGTCAACGCGTTTATTACGAATTTCTTGTGCCGCGTTTATTTTTTGTTTCATTAAAATAGATTCTGGGTGGTTTGTCATTTTATGATTTATTTCTTCAATCGCAAAATCTATATCTGTGCGTGATTGAACAAATATTGGCATAACAGAATTCGCAGAATTAAATACAGAATTTTCTATATCTGATTTTAAATCTTTGATAACTGACAAATATGCATCTATGTGTTTTTTTTCATGATTTAATATTGCATCATATGAACAAGACCCGGGGATATAAGAACCATCAATCTTGACAGAAAAATCATTATACCCAATTAACGCATCTACAGATTTTAATACAACACAATAACCGCCGTCAGATGAAAATATATCAACAACAATATCGTAATCTTCAATTAATGTCGCAAGTACATTTCCGTGATATTTATCCATTGGTTCATCTGATAAAACAACACTGGTTTTATGCATTGGATTTAAAACATTTATTTTTGGTGCAGTTTTATAATTAACACAACTATCTGCGAATACAGAAAAATTCACAATACAAAATATAAAAACAATAAAATATTTTAACATATTAAATATTACCTGCACCTTGCTTTCTAAGGTATTCCGCAACAAAATTAGAACCATATTGATTATATAATTCTTCTGCCAATAAAACAGATGAACGACCTGATTCAAATAATTTTAATAAACTGCCTAAACCACCAAGTTCTGTGTTCAAAATAACAGATTCATTATTCACAGGACGCGATAATAAAACCGCACGTTTCAGATTCGGATATGCTTTGCCCTGAATAAATGCCATTTCCAAAGGATTTAAATTCCAATGTTCATAATCCGCCGCATCCGCCGCAGGATTACGGAAAAATATTATAGTTTGTGCCTGGCCGCGGACAACATCACCAATCCCAAGTTTATCTAGAACATTTGCGCGTTGGAATGCGACCATATATGCTTGGCGATTTTTACGACCTTCTTGCAAACCAGTTATAAAATTATCACGGAACATTTTATTTTCCAACATTGGCGCAGTTTCATCAATCATAATCAATGACGGATTTCCCCCGGATACTGTCGTATTATTTATCCTGTGCAAGATATAAGAAATAACGGCGGGCGCAAGGGTAGAATCTTGTAATATATCAGTAAAATCAAATGTAGTAAGGCGTGATTGTAAATCCAATGTATCTGTCACTTCATTAAATATGTCACCATATTGCAATGGGTCAACCCATTTTTTAAGCGCAGCACGCATTTTGCCATTTGATGAAAAACAACTTTCCCATAAATTTTTCAACATTCTGTCTTTATCAGATAAATAATCAAAGTTTACAGATACTGCGCGCGCAATTTCATCCGCAGATGCCGCATCACCTTGTTCAGATATCATCGCAAACCAACGCCGTAAAAACGCACGGTTTGCAACAGTGTCAGGCATTTTTAATGGATTAAGGTGTGTTAAAAATTCTGTTTCATTTTTCTCTTTACCCTGCATAGTCACATATTTTCCGCCAACTGCAAGAGTGAATATTTCTGCACCTTTGTTACGGTCAAAGAAGAACGCTTTTAATTTTGGATGACGCAAAGATTGCGCGATAAGAAATGAAAACAATGTTGTTTTACCGCCACCTGTGGGACCGATAGTAAGTGTGTGTGCAACCGCCGCTGGTTTATCGGAAACATGAAATTGAAATTGATATGGTGTACCTTGGGCAGTTGGAAATACAACCAATGGTCCAGGACCCCAATCTGAATTTGCAACACCACGTGGTGTTGTAGACATTGGTATAGATATCGCCGCCGCACGAGATAACATTTTATATGTGCGTGGGAATGTATCAAATCCAGGAATTACAGAAAACCATGAAACCTTGGTTGCAAAATTTTCTTGAACAGGTGAAACACCAAAAGATGCCGCAATTTTCTTGAATTCATCAACGTAATTTTTTAATTCGTCAATTGTTTTACCAAATACTAAAAATAAAGGATAATAATTAACCAATGTCTGATTTCCAGAAACATTTTCATCCATCACAGATTGTGCAGTTGATATTTGTTCTTCGGTTGAATCGTTTTCTTTTTCCGCGACACTGCGTCGTTGACGCAATATTGCATCAACAGATGCAGAATCCATAATCTTAAAACTGTTCATACAAATCATTTCTGTTTGAATTGTATTAACAGAATCAAAAAAATCTTCATCCAAATAATCTGGTGCACTGCGGAAAGATATTAATGCCGCATAGTATTCGCGATTACCACTTACATACCTTACAATACCGTTTCGCATAAATTCAACATCATCAACCGTTGCAAGTTCTGTTATTTTGTTATCACATACCGCAGGTGCGGGCTTTGTTATTGGTGAAAATATACGACCAAAAAATTTTGCCATATTTTCACGCGAATTATTTTTTAACAATCGTGGTTTGTACGGTGCAAGTATTGATTCCAGATAATTTCCATATTGATTCAGTTTATCACGCGCACCAATACCACGGACAGATAATACTATATAATAATTATTAAGGAAAATTCGCAATCCTTGGGAACGCCATTTATTATAAATTTCTTGTAATACAGGCTGATCAAATTCGTAATTAGTATTTTCACCCGCCGCGTCACGAATTGTAAAAAACCGCAAAATTACATTTGGGTCATGAATTTGATTAAATATTTGCGCGCGCAGGTCAAGGAATTTTGCACGATTTTCTTCTGTCTGCATACTGGTTTGAACACCAGAAATATGATATACACGAACCAAAGAACCATCATTTAATTCCAAAGAATCATCTGTATAAACAGTTTTGAATGGTATATATTCTGCATAATGTTTATAACCAAATTTTGGAAATATATTTTTTATAATTGTTGGAACAAATATCATCAGAACAATAAAAACTAAAATAACTGCTATTACCATGACTGTTAAAGTCATCGTTTCTGACATTCCACCACCTGCAAAAAATCTAAAAAAATTATCTATCATGCCGGCAATCTCCGTGGAATTTTATCCCTAATCATTTTTATTTTAGCCATTAAAATTTGACCAAGTTGGGCATCGCGCTTTGAAAAAGTCGCCAAAATCATGTGTACCAGAATAACAGATGCCAAAAAATACAATGGATTTAAGTAATCGTTTACTTTATTTACACCAAGTACAAATATCCCAATAATATATAAAGCAGTAAAAATAACGAACTGAATTATAAAATTCAGAACCGCCAAAGTATATGGCACATAGAACAAATGCGACGGATTCGCCAAAGCTTTCAGCACTTGTTGCTTCATTTTTATAAAACTCCCCCCTGGTTAAGTTTATCTTATTATAACAATTTCCACAGTTTTCAACAAGCATAAAAAACAAAAACATAAATTTGTTAAAAATGTTGATATTTTATATTTTTTTAAACATTTTTTAAAACCCGGCTTTTTTTAACAAAATTACTAAAAACACCGGTATTTTTATATAAAATTGTTGAAAACTTTGTTAAAAATGTATTTTCAACAAATTCAACAGGTTAAACAATAACAACAAAATATAAATATATTATTTGCTTTTTGTTAAAAAGTGTTTATAATGCCTTGGCAAAAAGGATATTGATATGAAATTTTTAAGTTCTTTAAAGGCATGGAAAAAACGCGGAAACATTAAACAGGTTCGTCGTGGTAAACAAGTTATCTTGATTGATCCTGATAACCCAAAATTCAAAGCAAAACAGGGTTTTAAAAGAAAATAATTCCCCGTTTTTTGTGATGTTTTTACGGTATTCTTGTCTGAATACCGTATTTTTTATGTATTAAAACAGATTAAAATCATTCATAAATGATTCTGTTAATATATCTTTGATTTCTTTGCCAGAAAGACCAGATTGGCGCAGATAATTTTCTTGTGCGTCTGTTCCATGAAACATATATGCACTGTGTTCTGCAAAATTTGGGACAGATGATATATTTTGTGATGGAATTATTCGTATTTTTGCACTGGTATCAGATGAATATGCACCAAATTGTATGTTTGATTTTACATTTTTTACATCTTTATTAATTATTGCGGTCCCAGATATTTTTGAAAAACTGTCTTTTTCGCCGATAATTTTTGTCTGTAATAAAATTCCGGTATCATCAGCCCTGTGTTCTGCTATTATTTTTACATCTAAATCAGAATAATTTTTTAGCATTATATGTCCACGAATTTCAGAATTTTTCCCGGCATTTTTGATAAAAATATTCAAAAAAGCCGGGAAATTGTTTTCTGTATTTATACTTAAAAATACCGGTTGGGACGGGGTGTTCAGATTTATATTTAATGTATTTTTCCCGGTAATTTTTCCAACATATATTATATGTACGGGTAGTTTATATTTACTTGAAATATTTTCAGAATCAGAAAGCGTTGAAAGTTCAGGATGAAAAACACCATCGCGGTAAACAACAGTTTCCGCCGGGAAAGTTTTTATATTGAATTCGTTCCACATGTATGACATATTAATTATATTATAAAGGATTTTGTTATGGGTTTCAATTGTGGAATTGTTGGTTTGCCAAATGTAGGAAAATCAACCTTGTTTAATGCTTTGACACAAAGTGCCGCCGCAGATGCGCAAAATTATCCGTTTTGTACCATTGAACCGAATACTGGGCGTGTTGTTGTACCGGATGAAACATTGCATAAATTGGCGGCGGTTGATAATTCTGCGAAAATTATACCGACACAACTAGAAATTGTTGATATTGCAGGTCTTGTTCGTGGCGCATCAAATGGCGAAGGTTTGGGTAATAAATTTTTAGGTAATATTCTGGAAACAGATGCAATTATACACGTTGTTCGGTGTTTTGAAAACGATGATATTGTTCATGTAGACGGACGTATAGACCCCGTTTCTGATATAGAAACCATTGAAACAGAACTTATGTTGGCAGATTTGGAAAGTTTAAATAAACAAATAAAAAATCTTGAAAAAAAAGCGCATGGTTTGGATAAGGTTGCTATAAAATTACTGGCTGATGCGAATATTATTCGGGAAAATTTAGAAAAATCTGTGCCGGCGCGGGAATGTGGTGTTGATACAAAGCCTTTTAATTTATTAACTGCAAAACCAGTAATTTATGTGTGTAATGTTGACGAATCATCTGCTGCAGGTGGAAATAAATATTCAGATATGGTTAAAAATAAATTTTCTGGTAAAAGCTCTGTATTAATAATTTCTGGAAAAATAGAGATGGAGATTGCCCAGATTGTTGACCCGGATGAAAGAAAAATGTTTTTAGAAGATTTAGGGTTAAAACATTCCGGGCTAGAGCAGGTGATAAAAACCGGATATGAAACACTTGGGTTACAGACTTTTTATACTGTTGGTCCAAAAGAAGCGCATGCGTGGACAATAACACGCGGTATGACCGCGCCACAGGCAGCCGGAAAAATTCATACAGATTTTGAACGCGGTTTTATCCGGGCAGAGGTTATTTCACCTGAAGATTATATTAAATATGGTGGCGAAGTTGCGGTAAAAGAGGCGGGTAAAATGCGCCTGGTTGGTCGCGATTATGTTATGCAAGAAGGTGATATTTGCCATTTCTTGTTTAATAATTAGTGGGTAGTGTTAGTGTAAGTCCAGCCTTCGTCCTTTGGACTACGGCGCGGCACTGAATTTTCTAAATAAAAATATCGCCAATCAAGTCCCATAAATGAAAAATTTGTGGGTGATACATGCGATATTTTTAGAAAATTCGTGGTTGTGCAGTGTGTGCAATTCGCGAGCCGAATTGTTGGAAATTGGGCAAGAGATAGATAATGTAAAAAAGAATTATTTTAATATATCAGATTTATTCTGAACTTCTATACCAGTTTCAAATTCTTCAACAAATTTCCAAGAACCATTATCTAAAGTAAAATGGAAACATTGACAATTTTTTACACCATCTACTTTTAAACCACACGCATAACATAGTGCACGCGTAACTCCACCATGTGAGGCAACGGCTATGTTATTTCGTTTATCTTGCTCAACAATATGTTCTAAACAACTTTTTATTGTTTTAAAGTTATTTTCTATTTCTTTCTTTTTTTCTTCGCTTTCTGTATTCCAAAACCAAAAAATCGCTTCTTTTAATTCGTCTTTCGTTATAATTTCTATATTTTTATTGGTCAAAGCAACTTTTGCTGTATCTATTGCGCGTCTGTATGGGCTGGAATAAACAACATCTATATCTTTATCTTTGAAAAATTCAGATAATTTGTGTGCTTGTGCAATTCCTAAATCGGTTAGATACGCATCTATACCAGTGCCATACCTGATACCAACTTCGTTTTCATTGGTTTGACCATGTCTGAAAAAATAAAAATGCCTTTTCATAAAACAACCTTTAATTTTTAACAGTGGCGTCATCTATCAATTGTTTTACACGATGTGGCGCAATACGAAACTGCGGATCAACACCCAGAACAGATTTTAATAAAGCCTGGTTTTTGTCCGCCTCATCAAAATCAGTTAAAGTCGAAAAATATTTAATATCTTCGGGATGGAATCGTGAAGTCATGCCGATGTACAGATTGTAAAAATCAAAAGCCGATTGTGGATTTATATCATCAATTTCGGGGTTTAATTTTTTTAATTCTGGCAAGATCTCTTTCATACGAACAACGGCCTGCGGTTGTTCGGTCATAAAATAATTAGAGACATATTCTTTTTCTTCATAAGATAATGAACCTGTGATTTTCAGTAAGTCCGATAAATATATTTGTTGGACATTTTCTGGTACATCTGTACCAGCATAGAAATGTTGAATATATTTTTTTGGAGCTAAAACTCTTTCTGGATCAAAAAGATGGATGTATATCTGTTGCATAATATACTGTTCAAAAGATGCCTCATCAAAGTTGGCAGGGAACTTATACGGATGACAGACCTCAACAGCAGGTACAATACCAAGTTTTCTTAATTCGGTATCAAAAATTTGTGCGGAAGATTCGTGTTTTTCGTACGGAAATAATGCCTCATGATTCAGCATATTTTTAATAACTTTTTGAACTTTTTGTTTGTTTATCATAATATCTCTATTATATCACAAATAGTTCGAAAGTGTCAAAAAATTGCGATGTTCTAAAAACAAACTTTCGAACTCGGTAAAAGGATTGTGTTTTCAACAAAAACCCGCCTTTATCGACGGGTTTGTCTATCTTGGTTGCGGGGGATGGATTTCCCTTGGCATAAATGCCTGCTGGGAACCTGTAACGATTTGATTGCGTTTCACTTATCAAATCTACTTGTTGTCGCTCGCGCGGCACATTATGTGCCGGCTGCGCGCAAATTTGTATTTATTCGAACTTCAGGTTGTATGGATTTCGCGAAAATAAAATTTTCGCGGCAACTGCGCTCATCAACCTGCGGTTGACCGCCGTACTTCCGTCCGGCTTTCGCTTGTGGTGAACCACCTTTCTCGGTGGTTCAAAACCAACACAACACACGTTAAATAAAAAATGTGCCACAAGGGCATATTTTTTTATTTAAACTGGTTGCGGGGGATGGATTTGAACCACCGACCTTCAGGTTATGAGCCTGACGAGCTACCGGACTGCTCTACCCCGCGATAAGCAAGGGATATTATATAGTATATTTGCATATTGTCAAATAAAATCAGCGGATAATAACGTTTTTTTGAAATACTAATTTGCAAAACACTAAAATAATATGCCGCCAGTGGCGGGAAATTAGTTTTTGTGCTGATATATTTTCATGATATTATTCCCATTGTATACTTGAAATATGCTTTTTTTGTTGATAAAATGCCAATATCTTGAATAACATGGTATTTTTATGATGTTTAGAAAATTATGGAAAAAATTTTGGGAACCAATTCTTGGGTTTTCCGGCTTTCAATGGATAATAGCCGTGGTTATGGCTGCAATTATTTGGTTTATATATTTTACAAGCAGAAAAGAAATTGTAAATTATGAAACTTTTAAAAAATTTCGGCACAAACCTGCAATTTTTGTGTTCTGGCATGGGCGCAGTTTAATGCTGTCGCCGATTGTGTGTTTGGGTGGAATGAAGTCTTATGCCGTTGCATCACGACACAAAGATGGTAAAATGATGGCAAAGTTGCAACATTTATTCGGTTTGCGCGCAATTTATGGCAGTTCGCATAACGGCGGTCTGTCTGTATTGCGTGATGGTATACGTGTGTTGCGTCGGGGTGATTATTCTATGTGTATTTCGCCCGATGGTCCGGGTGGACCGTCACTGCGTGTCCAAGAAGGTGCGCTGTATTTCGCAAAAATGACTGGTGCGCCAATTATTCCGGTGTGTTTCTCGGCGCGGCATGTGTGGATACAAAATCGTTGGGACAGATATTTGTTGGTTTATCCTTTTACAAAAATAAAGTGTAAGGTTGGTGAACCTATGTATATAGATTCTAAAATATCGTCTGATGATTTTGAAAAAAAACGCATAGAATTGGAAAATATTATGGTTAATCAGTTGCGCGAATTGGATGCGGAATTTAACCTGTATGTGGTGGAACAAGACCTGAATACCGCGGAATTTAAACGCGCAAAAAGAGAAGGAAAAGAACCGAAATTGACACAAAGGTACAAATAAAATGAAAACACCGTGGTGGTTTTTATATAAAACGCCGTTGGCTTTTTTATTATTGCCGGCTTCTTTGTTTTATTATATTGGGTCGCGCGCTGTTTATGGTTGGCGCAAAATGTTCGCATATGAATCGCGGCGAAAAATTATATGTATCGGCGGATTATTTGCCGGTGGTGTCGGAAAAACACCAATCGTTCGCGAAATTGCAAATCGTTTTGATATGCCGGTGGTTATGCGTGGGTACCGACGCAGCGCCAAAACAGGAAATATCGGTGACGAAGCAACTATGATGATGCGCGATGGGATTATCGTTCATGTTGGTCATCGTAAAAGTAATATAATTTTGTTAAACAGACAAACAAATGAAAATGGTCCGATTTTGATGGATGATGGTTTGCAAAATCCGTCTATAAAAAAAGACATATCAATCATAGTTATTAATGAAAACCTTGGGTTTGGAAATGGTTTTTTGTTGCCAGCGGGACCTTTGCGTGAACCACGCCGCGCCGCAGAAAAGGCGGATGCAATAATAATTATAAAAAGTGATAAAAATAAAAGAAAAATTAAATTGCCTGAGAATGTACCTGTGTTTTATGCAGAAAATAAAAATGTTATGCCGTCCGGTAAATATGATAGGGTGGTTGCGTTCGCGGGAATAGGGTACCCAAAAAAATTCTTTCGTGCATTAAACAATGTTGTTGCACATCGCGCTTTTGGTGACCATTATCAGTATACAGACAAAGATATTCAAGATTTGTTTAAATTAGCGGCGCGTAAGGGTGCAAAACTGTTGACCACAGAAAAAGATTGGGTACGTTTGCCGCGGGATGTGCGAAAAAAAATAAACTTTGTAAAACTGGAAACAAAAATAGAAGAAAAATTCTTTGATTGGTTAAAGGAGAAAGTGAATGCCAACGATAAAAAAAATAGTTAAATTTTCTGGGGTCGGTATTCATTCGGGTGCGCCGGTGGAAATGGTTGTACGCCCGTCAAAAAAATATGGGATTTTCTTTCGCAGAACTGATTTGAATTCTGAACTGATTCCTGCAAAATTTGATAATGTGGGCGACACGAAAATGCGGAATACAACCATCGGTGACATGGGTGGCGCACATGTAAAAACTATAGAACATTTTATGGCGGCAATGTTCGTTGCCGGAATAGACAGCGCGATTGTTGATATAAACGGTCCCGAAACACCAATTTTAGATGGCAGTGCAATAGATTTTTTTAAATCTTTGTCCGATGTGGGGGCAACACGCGGTAAATTAAAAAAAATAATCGTACGCAAGTCTGTTTGTGTTAATGCACGTGAAGTTTTTAGAACTTTGCCATTTTTGATGCGTATGAAAATTTGTTTAATGAATTTTTTATCTGGGCGAAAAAGTGACGGCTTTGTAAAATTGACACCGTCAGACGATGAATCTTTAAATATAAATGCAACATTGGTTTATCGTGAAAAAATTATCGGTACACAAAGTTTTTCATATAAATATAATGGAACAAAAAAGTCTGTGAATGATTTTATTAAAAATGTCGCGCGTGCGCGAACTTTTGGAAAATATTCTGAATGGGAATATTTGAAAAAACATGGAATGGCACGCGGGGCAAATGAAACCAATATTATCGCACTGAATGATACAGGTGATGGTACATTAAACAAAACTTTTTGGCCGGATGAATTTGTACGGCATAAAATAGTTGACGCGGTTGGTGATATGTTCACATCTGGGGGGTGGGTGGTTGGAAACCTTACATCTTATAAGGGCAGTCATGCAATGAATAACATGGTGCTTAAAAAACTGTTTAGTAATCCGGATAATTATGATATAATAGACGCGTAAATAAAAAAGGATTTTTATATGAAAAAGTATTTGTTGATTGGTTTGTTCATATCTGTTTTGTCTGGTTGTGGCGGATATATTCAAAATGAAAACGGCAGTGAAAATATAAAACAATTGGATGCAGAACCAATAGGGTGTACTTTTTTATATAAATTAGAATCTGAGGTTTCTGTCTATGACCAGGCCGATGCCCGCAGATATTTGGAAAACCGTATCGCAGACCAGGCACGTCCCGGCAATGCGTATTGGATTGTTAGTCAAAGAACAAGACCAAATGAATGGGTTATTTTTGGTCCGGAACGCGCGTTCGTTTTGGCGGCGAATGTGTATGATTGTCCAAATTTAGAATCTGTTAAGACCGCGCGCAGTAATGACCCGATGCCGGAATATGATATAAAACCTTGTCGCAGCTTGTTTTATGGCGCAAAAAGTACAAGTTGTTCTGAATAGCAATATAAAAAATGATAAATAAAAACCGTTATGAAAATAACGGTTTTTTACACTGGAATTATTTTATCGTTTTATGTTATAATCTATCACAGGTTATATAGAGAGAGAATTTGTCCGGACAATATATACATATTAAAAGAAAAAAATATGCGGCGGGTTTGCTGTGGCAACCGTTGGTGACGGGTTTTACTGCGCGCGCGTATGCATATAAATTGGCACGCGGTATAGACCACAGGTTAAACAGGTACATATCATATAAAGGTATGGTTGGGTTGGGCGCCCGTGCAAATGGGCAACATTCAGGTATGCCATCAATCGCCGCAGAAATAATAGAAGCTTTGCCAGGATACGCATCAATGCTGGGGGCGTTTCAGGTTGATGGAAAATATGTAATTATCGCGGTCCGAAACGGGGTCATATTAGAAGATTTGATTTTTGATTCTGAATCAGATGCACGTGAAAAATATGCCGAATTTGCCGAGATTCCCGACTGGAATGCGACATTTGCGCCTGCGTCATGGGGAATGCCGCGCGCGGTAGAACGTGATTTGACTGAATTGATTTCCGGACCTTCGCATGGGGTGTTGCGTCCGATAAGTCGTTTGGGCGCAGGTATGATATCTGTGTTATTGATGTGTTTGTTTGGGCTTTTGTTTTTGTATCTTTTTCGTGAACCTATAAACGAGATGTTTTCACCTAAGCCGCAAATTGCAAAACAAAATCCGGAATTGGTGGCGGAATATCATCGCCAGATAGAAGAGAAAAATAAAGAATTAGACAAAGAATTTAATATGCGCCAACCCGCACCTGTGGAACCATTGGTTATGCCATATGAATTATTGCCAAATATTTATGAACGCGCAGATTTATGTTATCGCGGAATTGGATTTTTGATGCAACAAATTCCAGGATGGAACCAAACCGCAGCAGAATGTGGCGAAACGCATGTGTTCGCTAATTTTAAACGGTCTTTTGGAACATTGGATGATTTTTATGCATCGGCGGCGAATGTTATGCCTGGCGTGTTTGTTCAAGAAATAAGTGATGATGAAATATTAGTTCGTGCAAAATTGCCAGAACGAATTGCGGTGCCGTCCCAAGATGACCGTGATACAGATACACTGGTTCGCGAATTAACAAGTCGTTTCCAGGCAATAAATTTGGACGCAAATATAACTGTTGTGGTTGATGCGGTTTCAAATGAAACACAAACTGTGGAATTGTATGTTGTTGAAGTTTCCGCAGAATCTAAACTGTTGCCGGAACAATTTATGTTAATTTTTGAAGATTTTGGTGGCGTATATATGACACGGGCGGTGTGGAACGTTGCCAGAAAAACATGGAACTATGAGGTGATAATCTATGCAAAATAAAATAAAAATATTATTTGTTTCGTTGTGCGCGATGTTCGGTTTTGTGGCGTTTTGCCATGCCGATACAGTGTTTGAAAATGTTGTTGACGTCATAGAAGAAGTAAATTCTGATGACGCGGCGGCAAGTGAAGAATTTTCTGCCGAAGCCATAGAAGATTATCAGGTTGAAGGTTCTTTGTTTCAACAAATAACAGATTTGGAACAAGAAAAGGTTTTAATGCAGTTGGAAAAAGAACGGGCACAATTAAATCTTGATTTGGATAGATTGGCGGCGGAAAAAATAAAACTGCATATGGAAATTGATACTCTGTCTGGGCGTGCAGAACAACAACAGCAAGAATTTGAAACCGAACGCGCGCGTTTGGAAGCAGAAGCAAAGCGTTTAGAAATTGAAAAAGATGCATTGGTTAGCAAACAGCAAGATATTATACAACAACAGGCACAACCTGTGGTTCCTGCGCCGGCACCTGTTCAGGTTTCTGCTGAAAAATCAAGAGATACAAGTATAGAAAAAGATTATAAATTGGTAAATGTTTTTGGGGTGGGGTCTCAATTACAGGCAACGGTGCAAGACCTAACAAATGGGCAAAATAAACGCCTTAGTGTCGGAAAACAGTTGGATGGTTATACGGTAAAATCTATATCATTGGATGATGGGGTTGTGTTTGTCAAAGATGGTGAAACACAGGCATTAAACATAGGTAATAAAAATTAGTTTTTGTTATGAAAAATACAGATAAAAATTTTTTTGATGATGAACAGAATTCGGACAAGCCTTCTGTGCCTGCGGGTTTGGAACACGCCGATAACAAAGATATTGTTGAATATCTGTTTTCAGAAGATAATCATCTGTTAACAGCGCCTGGGGGTGAATTTGAATTACCAAAAGAAACCCAGGGTTTATTGGCGTACTTTTCGGGTGGATGTATTATAATTTCGCGTACGCATCGCTATGACGGGCGCGTTTTGGCGTTTATAGATTTGTTGCGCAAAAGAAATAAACCTGTAAGAACACCTTTTTATTCTGATTTGGGTTTGGTTTCGGCGATATATAAGTATTATGAAAATAAACTTGGTGATGGTGCGCGTTCGCGTCTTGATTACAATAACCAAATGCAGAAAGATTTTGTTGATATTGTTGCCAAGGCCGCCGCACAAAAAGTTTCTGATATTCATATTGAGGTTGCAGACCAAACAACAATTTATTTCCGCATAGATGGCAGTATGCAGCCAGTGTTAGAATTTAATTCTGGGTGGGGCGAATCTTTTGTGCGCGCTGCGTTTGCGTCTGCGGATATATCAAATGCAAACTATGCGCAAAATGAATATCAATCTGCACAAAAAGATGGCCGTACACCATTACGCGGAACAAAAGATTTATATCTGCCCCAGGGGGTGTTGAGTATAAGAATGCAATTTAATCCGATTGCGTTCGGTTCGCGTTATGTTGTTATGCGATTGCTGTATGATAATCCTTCGGAAAACATAACCAAAGAACAAGAATTTGGAAAATATGAACAAATATTGTTGCGGCGTCTGCGTTCGTATCCAACGGGTTTGGTTGTTGTTGCCGGTCCCACCAGTTCCGGTAAATCTACGACATTGGTTCGGAATATGGTGTTAATGTTAAAAGAACATAATTACGAAATAAACCTTATTACGGTTGAAGACCCGGTGGAACAGAAAATATTTGGCGCACACCAAATTCCGGTTGTGAACACCGCAAGTGAAGAACAACGCGAATCTGAATATACCGAAGCATTGGCGGCAGCATTGCGCAGTGACCCTGATACACTTATGGTTGGTGAAATACGAACATTGGCGGCGGCTCAGTTGACGGTTAAAGGTGCGTTGTCGGGTCATAATGTGTGGACGACACTGCATGCGAATTCTGCGATGGCGGCACTGGTGCGATTACTGGATATGGGGGTTGAGGCGTTTAAGTTAAAAGAAGAAACAATGATGCGTGGTTTGGTTTCTATGCGTTTATTTAAACGGCTGTGTCCGCATTGTCGTAAAAAATTATCCGAACATCCAGAATATGCAGAATACACACGTGTTATGGACGCGTTTGGTGAATTGGGATTGAATCAGGTCTATGTTCGTGGGGCGGGATGTGAACATTGTAATGGCACGGGTACATTTGGTCGTATCAAGGCCGGGGAAATTATTATCACAAACAGTGAGTTTCTGCGTCTTGCATTGGCAGGGAACACTGATGCCGCCGTTAAATACTGGTTGGAAGAAATGGATGGGCGGACATTAAAAGAATCTGCATGTGCATTGATGTTGCAGGGTATAATCGGGGTTGATGAATTAGAACGCTGGGTCGGATTATTGGACAGACCGGGGGTTTATTGATATGAATAAAATTGAAATTCTTTACGCCAAAATGATTTGCCGGTTTAGTAAAGACAAACGTATCGCGATTTGGCGTAAATTGGTTTCTTTGCTGAAAAATGATTTTACGTTGGTGAATGCGCTGAACAGATTACAGATGATAGAATCGCATGGTGGTGCCAAACCGAATGAACCATTTGCAATATGTATGCGCGAATGGGAAAAAAATCTTGAACGCGGAATGAGTTTTTCCGAAGCAACCCGTGGTTGGGTCCCGCCCGAAGAAACATTACTGTTAACATCCGGGAATATGTCCAGTTTGATTGTGGCATTGGAAAATGTCGGGCGAATAATTGTTGCAAATAAAAGAATAGGGGGCGCCGTATTCAGCGCGATTGCGTATCCGACATTGTTGTTGGTTTTGGTGTTTGCAATAATTATTATGGTTGGGCTTTATTTGGTTCCGCCACTGTCCGCGGTTGCGGGTGAAGATATGGTTTGGTCGGGTGGGGCGGCATCACTTATATGGATATCAAACATTGCGGGAAAGTATTGGAAAATTTTTTCGGTTGCGGTGATTGTTATTGGTGTTGTTGTGTGGTTGTCTTTGCCGCGGTTTTCTGGACGTCTGCGTGCGGTGGCGGACAAATTACCGCCGTGGAGTATATATAAAATACGAATGTCTGTGGGGTGGATGATGTCATTGTCGGCCATGGTTGCCGCCGGGGTTGCGATACCTGATGCGATGCGTATGTTGGCGGATAATTCAAACAGATACATGCGGCGTATTTTGGAAGAAACACTGCATTATATTGCAAACGGTGATAACCTTGGGAATGCGTTGCAAAATACGGGTATGGATTTTCCAAACCAAGAATTAATTGGTGATTTGACTGTGTATGCCGATATGAACGATTTTGATGAAAACTTGACCCAGATTTCAAACGATTATTTGGAAAATTCAGTTAAAAAAATTGAATCTTTATCAGAAGCGTTGAATACAATTGGAATATTATTGATATCTGGGGTTATTGCATGGATAGTTCTAGGCACATTTCAGATGCAAGACCAAATCACGGCGTTTTTGAGTTAGTGGTTAGTGATAGTGTTAGTGGTTAGTGTTTTTTTTGTTTGATTTTTAATTGATTTTATTATATCTTTTCCGTGTCGGCAGGTGTTCTGTTGATAGGGTGTCACAGCCCTTTAATAAATCTAGGTGTCAGCGATGACATAAAAAATCCAGCCATTGGTTGGATGGGGTGATATATATAAATAAACCCACTATTTACCTAGATTTATAGCTGTGAACATCCAACCGTCAAAAATTTTTTTAGGCGGTTTTTTATTTTTAATAAACAAAGGTGGAAAAAATAAGAAAAATAAAAAACGCAGAATCACAAGAATTATTGATAAATGCGCTGCTTGATTTTTATTCTAAACATCGCGGATACAGGTTGTCACAATCAGAATTTGTTGGTTTGGTTTGCGCACTGTCGCAACAAATGTTAAGTGATATATAGTTATTAGTGGTTAGTGATAGTGGTTAGGGGTTAGTGTTAGTTTCCACTTCGCCAAGGCTTCGTGGAACAAGGGTTAGTATTCCAGATAATCGTCACACCGCCGAAGGGCGGTGCAAGTTCCCCTCCATTGGAGGGGTGGCGGGTAGCCCCCGCCGGGGTGGTCAGAGAATACAGAATAATAACGAATGCTCTAACCACCTCCCGGTGTTCCACACCGTACTCCTCCACAGGAGGAGAACCGGGTCTGTGGAATATGGTTTACAAAGCAAAGTTTCCGGGCGGTTGAGTGGAACAAAAAGGTACCTTTTTGTCCACCCTTTTTTTACACTTTTTTTAATTTTTTTTATTTTTCTCGCAATGCCACGGATTCCGTGGTGTGCAGTGCATTTTTATGTTCGCCCATTTTTGACCAAAACACGAACGAACAAAAAGGTACCTTTTTGTTATACTGTAATCATTGGAAATCAAAGGAAAGGGAAGTATCAGATGAGTATCAAACGCATATTTATCGCGATGACCGCAATTTTTGCGGTGTCTGCGGTATTTGCGGATAATTCCAGTGTGACCA
>CAJOHU010000005.1 GCA_905234465.1 uncultured Alphaproteobacteria bacterium
CTGGAATTATCCGCAAATACCGCAGACGCCGCAAAAATTGCGGTCATCGCGATAAATATGCGTTTGATACTCATCTGATACTTCCCTTTCCCTTAATTTCCAATGATTACAGTATAACAAAAAGGTACCTTTTTGTTCGTTCGTGTTTTGGTCAAAAATGGGCAAACATAAAAAGTGGCTGCATGCCACGGAATCCGTGGTGTTGCGGGAAAAATAAAAAAAATTAAAAAAAGTGTAAAAAAAGGGTGGACAAAAAGGTACCTTTTTGTTCCACTCAAATGCGCGGAAATACTAACTATCAACATTCATTGATTTATTTTTGAATAGATTTATGTTTCTTTTGTGAACGGGCGGGGAATTACCCCTTGCTTTTTGACCAAGATACAATATAATAAGACCGGCGTTCGCACCCGTGGCTTAACTGGATAGAGCACCGCCCTCCGAAGGCGGGGATTGCGCGTTCGAATCGCGCCGGGTGCGCCAATTTATATAAATTGGCACAACGTGACGGTTTATATAAATTGTGGTAGCCCCGCGATTTGAACGCGCAGCGCGTGCGACACGATAGTTGGCAAGAACAAGCGCAAAGCGCGCGGTTCGCGCCTTACGTGTGGTGAGCATAGCGAACTATCCGCCGGGTGCGCCAATTTATATAAATTGGCACAACGTGACGGTTTATATAAATTGTGGTAGCCCCGCGATTTGAACGCGCAGTTCTTTAATAAAAATGAAAAAGTTTATTGCTTTATCTTCTCTGATTTTTATGACCGCATGCAACAGCGTGTATATCAAACCGGAAACGATGACGCCTGGCAGCAAGGTTTATGCGCAACGTGGCGGATTTACAATGACACGTGGCATAAAAGAACAATTAGAAAATCACGGTTTTAGCGTCACAGTTGGAAAATTAAAGGGTGAATCGTCCGTAGATGTTGATAAAATTGAAATGCCAAAGGACGCAAATTATATCGTTCGTGTATCTGAGTATGAAGAATCCTTCATGCCGTGGTGGTGTCTGTTCAACGGGTTTTGGTGGTGGCGTTTCAGTGTTTCCATCGCAGACCAGAAAACTGGCGAAGAAATTTTGTCTTGGCGTGGTCGCGGATGTCAGAACAGTTCGTTGCGTAAACTGGACAGGTTTCTGGATGAATTGGAAATGAAAGGTAATTAAAATTAATTTAGAATGATGAATGGGTTAATTTCGCATACAAATCATATAATCTTTTCTTATTTATACTTGTTATAAACGCGAATTTATGATAACATATTGGACGTAGTTATTAAATAGACACAAAGGAGTATCATTATGACGAACAAAGAGTTTATTATTAAGCTGCGCGACGCCAGAAATAAACTACTTGGACGAACAAAACTTATTGAACAGTTTGAGGCCGCACACCGTATTGTTATCAAGGCAATTAGCAAGCTGCCACGTGGCGAGTTTAGTACCAAAATGCACAAGGCATACGATGATGTTTTTGAAACGGTCTATTACAAGGATGAATATGGAGACATCCAATCCGAAAGCGGATTCAACCAGTATGAAGCCAGAAGAAAAACGTTAAAAAAGAAAATAGAAGCAATGCAACAGATTATGCAGCAATTGGAGTTAAACAGATAAAATAAACGGCGCATTTGGCGCCGTTTTTATTGATTTTATACATCTTATTCGTCAATGTTCGCGTATTCGCAAAACCCTTCGTTCGTGTCGCAACGGGAAATTGTGCCTTCGCTAATAAAATACCCCTGGGGATGCAGGCACGCCGGGCATACCGTTGGTGCCTCGGTTC
Source organism: uncultured Alphaproteobacteria bacterium (assembly GCA_905234465.1). Taxonomy (GTDB): domain Bacteria; phylum Pseudomonadota; class Alphaproteobacteria; order Rs-D84; family Rs-D84; genus Enterousia. Next base: position 1,791 of record CAJOHU010000005.1, read on the forward strand.
CAATGTGCCACATACCGCAATTTGTGCAACGCCACATAACAATTTTATCTTGTTTGAACAGTGTCCCATTTTCAATCGCATCAATCAGTGCGCGATACCGTGATTCATGATACCGTTCTGCATATCCAATGTTCCGTAATACAGACGCAATGGAATCAAACCCTTCTTCCGCCGCAATTTGTGCAAAACGCGGATACATATTGGTATTTTCTTCGTGTTCGCCATATGCCGCCGCCTGAAGATTTTCTAATGTGGTACCAATTTTCCCCGCTGGGAAAGACGCAGTTATTTCCAATTCACCACCTTCCAAAAACTTAAATAAACGTGACGCATGTTCGCGTTCTTGTTCTGCAGTTTCGGCAAATATTTTTCCGATTGCTTGATACCCTTCATCTTTGGCCTTGGACGCAAAGAAAGAATAACGGTTGCGTGCCTGGGATTCCCCGGCAAACGCAATTAACAGATTTTTTTCGGTTCGGGTGCCTTTTAATGATTTCATATTTTTCTCCTTGTGATTAAAACTTGGTAATATCATACCAACCTTGATATAAAAAATCAAAACAATTATTTATGATTGCCACCTGCAAACGCCGCCGAATGAATCAGGTCTTGGTATTCATCGTACATTTTTATACCAAGGAATGCACGCGCCTGCTCTATTGTTTGACCATATGCCATATATATTCCATGTGGTGTTTCGTATTTTGCCACAATCCAATCAGGCTTATTAATGTTCGCAGACGCGCCATTTGCACCCCATATAACACCCGCAGCAGAATAAAATTCAAATCTGGTCTTTTCGGTGTGTGGTAATTTTTTCAATAACACAAATTGCCGACCACGAACATCTGTAATTTCATACGGAAAAACTTTCTGAACACGCCACAATCCACCAATATATTCAACGTCATTGAATTCCGCACCAATCGCGCCAAGTGGAACTGTTGCGCCCGAATCTGTATACGCAAGTTCTTGAATTTCAACCGCAGTATTATACAGTGCACGTTTTCCCGCAACATCAGAATACGCTGGACGAACGCGCGTATCTGTCGCCAATGGATTTGTGATTTTATCATTTGATGATGGACGCATCTTTTCATTTGCCAACCGAGTCAACACACCCAGTAAATATTTAATATTTGATTGCCGTTGTCTTTGTTTTAATTTTCTTTGTATCGTGTTCCATAAAACCGTTGTATGCAAATGCTTTATATCATCCAAAGATATGCCCATGTGCTGTAATTTTTCAAATTCATCCATTGACATATCTAACTGTTTCAATTCATCCAATAAAGATTTATTCTCGGTTGTCATGCTCAATTCCTTGGAATAGTTTTTCTATTGCGTGAATTAAATCCTCTACTCCAATTCTGCCGGCGGCGCTGATTGTTAAAATTTGCGGTTTCTTTTTGCGACCAAAAGATTTTTTGAACGCCGCCATCTTGTCCGATAATTCTTCTGATGATATTGCGTCAATTTTATTTATCACCACCATTTCCGGTTTATTTAACAGACCACCGCCATAAGAATCCATTTCATTGCGAATTGCCGCATAACGCGCCGCCCAATCGGGTTCTGTGCCATCAATTAAATGCAAAATCATCTTGGTGCGTTCGGCATGTCCAAGGAACCTGTCACCAAGACCAACGCCGGTATGTGCGCCCTCAATTAAACCCGGCAAATCAACCATAACAAATTCTCGGTTGTGTGCATACATAACCCCCAATTGAGGATTCAATGTGGTAAACGGATAATTTGCAATTTTGGGCCGGGCAGATGTCACCGCAGACAATAATGTAGACTTTCCAGCATTTGGGAAACCAACAAGCCCAATATCGGCAATCAGTTTCAGACGCAATACAACCGTTCTTTCTTCGCCCGGCAGACCATCGTTCGCCTGACGCGGTGCGCGATTTGTAGGGCTTTTGAAATGCAGATTGCCCCAACCACCGTTACCACCACGCGCCGCCAGATATTCCATACCATCCATATTCAAATCGGCGTATTCAATTTCTTCATTTTCGGACAAAATCACTGTCCCTGTTGGCACCGGCAAAACCAGTGTTTCCCCGGATGCCCCCGTGCGCATCTTGCTCATACCGTTTTCACCACGCTCCGCGGCAAAGTGCGTCTTATACCGATAATCTATCAATGTATTCACGTTCGGCACCGCACGGAAAACAACATCGCCACCACGACCACCATCGCCACCGTTTGGACCGCCAAATTCAATATACTTTTCCCGGCGAAAAGTGGCCGCACCATTGCCGCCATTGCCCGCCTTGATAAAAATTTTTACTTTGTCTAAGAATTTCATAGCATCAGTGTCAGTGGTTAGTGTTAGTGGTTAGTGTTTGAACGACATTAACCGGTTCTTTTTTTGCTATTATAACTTAAAAACTTGCAATTTCCAGTATAAAGATTATAATCAATCCGTCACAAGTGTGATGATGATTCTGAACCCGTTGTGGAATAGTCGTTTTGGACCCGGGGGCGGTACCCGGCACCTCCACCAATAAAAATTCACGGGGGTGTATCAGTTTCGACAGACGAAATAAAGACAAATGGCTGAATCCGACGCGGTGTCGTTAAAAACCAATAAAAAAATGAATGCGAACGATAATGTTCGTCTTGCAATGGCTGCCTAAGAATTAGGTTGGATATAATTGGCGATTGTTGATTATATCCGTTTGGCTTTTTGCGGGGCATGCCGGGTGCCTGGCACCAGAAACCCGGCAAACAGAAAATGTAAACAGGAACAAAAGGGTAATAAAAATGTTAGGAAAAATTAAAAAAGTGTTTTTTGGTGGTATGTTTGGATTATTATATATTTCTTTCGTGGCTCAGTTGATTTATGTGCTGGGGTGGGTTGCCGTCACCGAAGGAAAATTTGCGTTTTTGGGGCTGTTGGCGTTGGAATGGTTGGTTATCATTGCGGCACGCTATTTGTCAAAACGTTCTGGCGGGGCCGCACAACACGGCTTTAATGGTCATCGCCGTTAAAATGCCAATTCAGACAAAATTCAAAAAAACCCCGTTTCTTGGGGGTTTTTTATTAATCTTGAAAAGTCGTAAAAATAGTTTATATTTATGTTGCTATGAAAGAATTTATTTTTCCTTGTCGTGACACTGTTGTTCATCCTGGGATGACTTTGCCACTGTATGTTGATAACCCAATTTCTATCGCCTGCATAGAAAGCGCGGTTCCCAATGGTGGACGATTGGTATTGGCGCCGCAGCACAGTACTGCGTACCCAACAGATGTCGCCGATATATATAATTACGGCACAATCTGCAATATCGCCCAGGTTTTACATATGCCCGATGGCGCACTTAATATTGTTGTACAATCTACGGATGTAGTAAAAATCACCGACATCTGTGTCAACAATGGCGTATTTTCCGGGGATATTGAGTGTATTCCGATGATGGACGATATGTCAGATGAAAAGACAATTATTCTGCGCGATAAAATATTCGCCACTATCCAAGCAATGTCACTGTTTAGAAAATTCAAGGTTGATAAACTGCGCAGCGTAATTCAAAACTATCCATTGCCGGCATTTGTTGATTCTGTTATTCAAAGCGCAGAAATGGATACTGATAGTGCGGTCAATGTTTTGATAACACCATCTTGGTACGAAAAAATGATTATATTATTGGAAAAAGTACGCGTCATATATGAAACCGCCAAGGTGGAAGACAGTATCAATCGCCGCATCAGCACCCAAATGGAACAAGGGCGTCGTGACGCAATTTTACAAGAAAAAATGCGCGCAATTCAAAAAGAAATGGGCGAAGATGACGAAGAAGCAGATTCTGTCAGTATGCGCAAGAAAATTGAACAATCGCCTATGCCAGACGAAGTGAAAGAAAAAGCAATATCTGAATGGAAGCGCATGCGCAATATGTCGCCTATGTCAAACGAAGGTGGGCTAATTAAAACATATCTTGAAGAATTGTTGGCGATGCCGTGGGGAAAATCTGACAGTGGCGATATAGATTTAAATGTGGCAAGAAAAATTCTGGACGCAGAACATTCGGGAATGCGCCCAATCAAAGAACGCATTCTGGAACACATTGCCGTAATGAAAAAGACCGGTTCTGTTAAGGGCAGTATACTGTGCCTGGTTGGGGCGCCGGGTGTCGGTAAGACATCACTGTGCAAATCAATCGCCAATGCGTTGGGACGTAAATATCATCGTATATCATTGGGTGGTGTTTCGGATGAAGCGCATTTTCGCGGTCACCGCAAAACATACATTGGTTCTCAGCCAGGACGGATTATGGATGCGCTAAAACGCGCAAAGTCAAATAACCCGGTTATCGTATTAGATGAAATTGATAAAATGGGGCGCGATTGGCGCGGCGACCCAGAATCTGCATTATTGGAAGTTCTGGATCCGGAACAAAATCATGCGTTTCGTGACCATTATTTGGAAGTTGACTTTGATTTATCCAATGTCATGTTTATTGCAACCGCAAACAGTTTGAATATGTCGGGCGCATTAAAAGACCGTATGGAAATTATTGAAATTCCGGGATACAGCGAAGATGAAAAGGTTCAAATTGCACGCGAACATTTGATTGCACGCGCGGCGGCGGATACGGGTTGGGATGTCGCAAAAATCAATATTTCTGATGATGCAATACGCCATGTAATCCGCAAATATACCGCGGAATCAGGCGTGCGACAACTGCAGCGCGAATTGACCGCCATTCTGCGGCGTCGGTTATTAGAAAACAATGGCGAAGACACACCAACAGAATTTACCATACAAAAAATTGATGAATTGTTATCAATTCAACAATCTGCGGGATTTTCAAAACGAATTGGATTCGGCGTTGGTTTATAACAAGGAAACACTATGATTTTTATTATAAATACTTCGGGGGCGGGATTGGAATTTGTGTTGGACGATAAACACAAATCTGTTGTGGTGGAAAAACAATCTGTTGCCCTGCCCGTGGCGGCGGAAGAATTTTTGACAGAATGTGGGGCAAAATGGTCTGATTTAACCGCGATTGGTGTTGTCGTTGGTCCGGGCAGTTTTACCGGCATTCGCATGGGCATTGCATATGCCAAGGGTTTAGCATTGGGATTAAATATTCCGGTTGTTGGCATAAACGCATTTGAATTATATTTGGCTGCAACGCCCGATGCATTTGTTGCCATAGATTCCGGACGTGGTGATTTCTTTGTGGCATCCGCGCTACACGCGCCCTGCACAATGAGCATTGAAGAAGTAGAACCCGAGCAAATGAAATGTCCGCACACGGTTGGACATAAAACTTTTGATTTATTATTGGCACCAGCGATTGTCGCCGATAAAATCGCACGCGGCAATGTGGAACCCGTGGTACCAATGTATCTGCGGCCCAGTTATGCAGAAACCAATAAAAGGAATTAGTATGCCACATAAATTAATGCAAAGAAAAAATAGCAATATAAAAAAAATACGCAGCAAGAAAGATCTACAGGAACTTTCTAAATCTTATAGCAACCGCGGTATACGGTATTTGCAAACGGGTTTAGTGTATATCGGTGTGAATAATTGCCCGGAATTTATACCAAACACAAGAACAAAGATACGAAAATATTTGGGATTAAACCCTGTTGTACACTATGATACTTTTTTGTTATTGCCGTCTTTGCCGTTTTTATTCGGGGTTTATTCGTATATATATTTTCTGAAAACTCATGATGACTTTGTCATAGAAAGTGAAGTGCGTGATATGGAAAAACCCATTGTGTCGTTAAGTTCAAAATTCAAATTTTGCGGTCTGACTGTGCGCCGTGGTTCAAAAATGATATACCACGAAAAAAACACATACTTTGCCAAAGATATTTACATACACCTTAATAAAATGTTTGCGGAACAACAACGATAATATGTTCAATACTATCGCCAATCTTCATAAACTCTGTTTCCCGCATCGCCCGTGGGGTGCGAACGAATTTCGTGATTTAAAAAAATCTGGGTGTGAAATTGTGGCATCTGAAAATGGTTTCATCGTGTGGCGCGCTGTATGTGACGAAGCCGAAATTATAACCATTGGCGTTCATCCATATGCGCGCGGTGCGGGGATTGCAATCGCCATGATCGGCATCGCGGAAAACGAAGTAAAAAAAACGGGGGCTAAAAAAATATTTTTGGAAGTATCCGCAGAAAATTTACCGGCAATAAACCTTTATAAAAAATGCGGATTTGTTCAAAATGGATTGCGCCCGAAATACTATGACGGCGTTGATGCGATTTTAATGCAAAAAGAGATTTAATCGCAACTTACAAATTCCAACACACGCGGGTCAAAGATTACATCACGTGGCGACAATGGGCGTGCCACATGCATATCGGATGCGGCGCGTGTCCGTGAAAGCGCAACATAGGTTTGCCCATGTTCAAATGCCCCACGCGAAATATCAATAATTACAGAATCCAATGTTTTACCTTGGGCTTTGTGAATTGTCATGGCATACCCCAATGCCAACGGAAACTGTTTGTACGCCCCTGTTTCGTTTTCAACCAATCGGTCATTTTCATCGCGACTGTATTCAATCTTTTGCCATTTTTCTGGTTTTACGGTGACAACATCGCGATTCTTGTTTAACATTTGAACAATTATTTCCCGCGCACCCAAACTTTGTACTATACCCATAGAACCGTTATGCCACCGGTCACCATTTTTAACAAACACGACCAATGCCCCGACCTTTAATTCCAGATTCATTGGTGCCGGCACATCGTGTTCAGAAAAATTACCGGTCAATTCCCCATGATAAATCACAGGGTCTGTGGCAATTTGTGCAAGGCGTTCCGCATTTATCCTTTCTGCAACCGCGCGAAACGGTGTTATCAGTACAGAATTCTCACGTCGTGAATTATCAGTAATCTGGCAAGAATTAAAGAACCCCAGTGCTGATGCGTCACCGCCACGTAGCGCATTTAATTTTTCCAATAACCGCACGTCACTTTGGCGATAAACCAAATCAAAATTAAACCGCACGAAATCGGAACGCTTATAAACATTGCTATCAAAGAAATATGCGCGTTCGTGTTCGTATTCCGCCACATAATATTTTGCGGCATCACGCGTGATAACCGGGGGCAACTGAAATAAATCACCAATGGCGACGATCTGAATTCCACCAAAGGGTTCATCATTTTTACGCGCACGCCGGCACAGGATATCCATCGCGTCCATTAAATCGGGCGCAATCATAGAAACTTCGTCAAGGACCAAGACATCTGTCGCGGTCAAAACATTTCGCACGCGCGCCTTTAATTCCAAAAATTCCGGAAAAATGAAATCACGTGGTTGAATCTGAAACAGCGAATGTATCGTCTGTCCGCCGATATTAAGTGCCGCAACCGCCGTTGGACACGCACACACAACCCGCTTTTTTGTTGCAGATTTAAGGTAATTTACAAATGTTGATTTGCCGGTACCGGCACTGCCCAATATCAGAACATTAGAATTTGTGCGTTCAATGGTATTAAACGCCGCCATTTGTTCATGACTTAAAACAGGAACTATTTCACTCATGGTAGCATTTTGGCACAAAGACAGATGAAAATAAAGGGGAAAAGTGGTTAGTGATAGTTTCCACTTCGCCAAGGCTTCGTGGAACAAGGGTTAGTATTCCAGATAATCGTCACACCGCGGAAGCGCGGTGCCCAGTGCGAACGAATGTGAGCACCTGCGTCGCAGACACCAAAGTTTTTCATCGCAGTGCGATGAAAAATCTCCTGCGGAGCAGGTCTTCGCTACGCTCAGCCTGGGTCCCGCACTTCTGCGGGATGACCGCTCTCTGGAAAACCGACAAAAAATGGCGGCAACCGTTTTTAAATATTTTTCTGACATTTGAACATACAAAAACCACGATAAAGTAATCTCATCATAATTTCGTCTGGAATCGGTAATTGTCCGCGTTCATATTTGCTTAATTCTTTCAGTGATATTTTGAATATTCTTGCGGCATCGCGTCTTTTTATGTTTTGTTGCTGACGCGCGCGGCGCAGCATTGCACCATAATATTTTGTATCAACCAATACAACCATTTTATCCTCCTTGCTTTTTAAATAAAAACACCGTCAATGACGAATTGACGGTTGGAGTATAGAAAACAATATCACAACGAACATTGACCGCCTTATTCAATATATTCGGCGGACTCCAACCTGTCGGTTGGCAGTTTTACGTCTTGTGTGACGCGTCGTGATGGAGTTTTCTATTCTCCACAATGGCAACCCGCCAATGCATTTGTATTATATCAAAAAAACATCCGTATGCAAATAAAATTCAAGGTTCAATTAGTCCTAAACTTTTAACTTGCAACTTAAAATAAAATGTATAATAATGTCGCCGTTGGGTTATTAGCTCAGTTGGTTAGAGCGGAGCGCTCATAACGCTTTGGTCGTGGGTTCGAGTCCTACATAACCCACCAATTGATTTCTCAATTATAATTGAAAAATCGCACACGCCGCATTTGCGGCGTGTTTTTTTCTCTTGCCTTGGGCGCTTGTTTTTTTCTAGTATAAATATAATCAAAGGGGGAAAAAGTGGAAACACTTAGGAAAGTTTTTGGGGTTCTGGGCATTTTCTTAGTATTGGTCGGTATAAATTTCGGTTCCGCGCGTGCCGATGTGCCGGGAACATATTACAGTTTTTACCTGGACGATAATGGCGGCAGTGGTGGTCGTGTCGTCAACAATTCAATAAACGGTACGCTTAGGCATGGCGTTGCATGGGGATATACAGACATTGATAATGGATTTATTCCGTTAACCCATATTGCCTCGTTACCAACGACCACGGCGCATCATATCCATTTTCTTGGCTATTATGTCAATGGCGTGATGGTTATAGATTCTAATAGACAATTTATAAACAGTAATGAAGCATTGACATCTTTTAGCACCGCAAATACCGCGCTGGTTGCAGAATGGGTGCCGAATAATTATCGTATACTGTTGGATGACGATGGCGGCAGTGGCAGTCAGGTCGCATCAAACAGCACATGGGGGCTGTTTGAAAGATACGGCAACTGTTATGCGGCCGATCAAACGTTAAATGATGCTCATTTAGATTTTGCCCTTTGTATTACAGATATATACAGCGTTCCATCCAAAAGTGGCTATGTGTTTGATGGGTACTATACTGGGAAAAATGGTACAGGTAATAAAATCATTGATGCAAATGGAACTATTGTTGGTTCGTACACCCAGTTTACATCCAATGGTACAATCTATGCTAACTGGGTATCTGCCGCGTCATGTGCAGATAATATAATAGAACTTAATTCAGATGGTGGCGTCACATCGTGCACAACAACATGGCATCCGGTGGCAAATTCACTGTATGCTTCGGGTTTTGCGACACCCGCAATTTCATCGGCTTGCGCACCAACCAAGGCGAATTGTACTTTCCTTGGGTATTGGTATCCTGATGACAATACGCAATATTATGATTCATCAATGAATATTGTGACACCTGAATGGGATCTGTGTAAACTTGATTCGGTGAAACTGGTTGCGCGTTGGAGTTGTTCAACCACTGTACCTTGTGGTTATTATGTACCGGAAAATTCCACCACATATGTAGAATGCCCCGAAGGATATTATTGCCCAGGCGATGATTTCTTTGTCCCGGTAAATTACGCCCAGGGACTTTTTGAATGCGCAAAAACATGTCCAGACGCAACGTCTGCGGCAGGCGCATGTTCTGTGACAGAATGCTATGTAAAATGTGATATGAATTGTTATAAACCAAATACGGGTTGTCCAACAAATGATTTTCAATGTACATATGGTACAACAACCGTACCGGGGGCTGCATATTTGCTGTCAAATGGGTCTTGTGGTACATGCGATTATATGTATCAACCCGCGTCTGGTAATTCTATCAATTTCTGTCCAATTGAATCTTGTCCGGCAGATTATTATTTATTTGACGACAATGGAACGAATTCATGCAAAACATGCTATACTGGATACACTGCGCCGGCGGGTGCAACAAGTCCGCAACAATGCACAAAAAGTTGTGATGTTCCATGCAATCAACCAACGTGTCCGGCGGGTGTTTTGGCACACGGACATTGTGAATACGGAAACGAAGTTGGGGTCGGTGTCATGAACCAGGTTGACCAGATATGTCAAGGCACCGCACCTGCGTGTACAATGATGCCTGTATGTGATACAGGATATGAATTAAACATGGCGGGTGATTCATGTGTCGCCAAGGATTATACGGTGATATACAGATGCGGAACTGGTATCGGTGCAAACAGTTCGGATACCGCAACATACGGTCAATCATATACCGTACTAAATCAAAATGATACACCGTGTGAAAAACAGGGATATTATTTTAATGGATGGCTGTTTTCGGGCGATAATTTGGTGTACACGGGTGGCGATACATTTACATGGTCGTATGACAGCAATACTGAAACAATGACCGCACAATGGTCAGATAATCCAAACGAATATGTGATTACATATACCCCAAACTATACTGGGGCAACACAATCGGATGAAACCCAGAATGTGGTATATGGTGTGGCGTTTACCACTAAACCCGCCGGTACATTTGCCCGCCCGGGATATATTATGACCGGATGGTCCGAACCGTTTCCACAAATGAACTATTCATACACATATAACATCACAGGAAACACAACATTAAGCGCTCAATGGCAGATATGTCCGGCGGGAACATATGAAGAAGGTGGAATATGTAAGTCTTGTGAATACGGATATTCTTCTTTACCTGGTGCGACCAGTGCCAGTGAATGTTTCTTATCCGAATGTCCAACCGGACAACATCTTGCCCAAGGTGTATGCGAAGACGATGTTGTTCAATGTTCCGCGCCGGATGCATCTTATGCAACCCGTACTTGGAATACGACACTTGGCGCGTACGGGCCGTGCCGCGTTATTGAATGTACATCTGGGCACCATATCGCATCAAACGCATGCGTGACGGATGAACAGATTTGCGGCATTCCTAATGGTCGTGGTGAACGCGTATGGGATGGTACCCAATGGGGCGATTGTCAGATTGTTGAATGTGACCCCGGGTTTGAAAACACCGGCACCGCGTGTTCAGAATGTTCAAACCGCCGTGTTGGTGGTGAAATCGCAGTAAGCAGCTATGCAACCGGTTGTGAAATCGCCACATGTATGTATCAAGGTCAGAAATATGTATTGGAAAACAATGAATGCCGTCCTGTATGTGAAACAGAATCTGATGAAACAGGAAGCAAATCATGGGACGATATTCGGAAAAAATGTGTCCGCACATGCAATCCGGGATATAAAATGTGGTAATGATTCAGAAATAATCACGATTAAAATATGAAATAAAAATCCCCCAAACGGGGGATTTTTCAACCTACCAATTTTTTCCACAGACTTTGTTTTTTGCCCTTTTGATTCTTACGGCGCGGACGACGCGGTGCATTCATGGTCGTCTTTTTTGCCTCAATATGTTGGGCATTTTTCTTTTTGGCATCCGTAGACGGTGCATTCGCCATCAACAAATCGTCTGTTTTATTTTGTTCTGGTGCAACACGCTGAATTGAATATTGTTCAATATTCATCAAACTGTCATCACCAACAATAACGATTTCTGTACCAAATTCGTTTTCCATCGCATTTAATTCTGCGCGTTTGTGGTTCAAGATATAAACCGCAATGTCGGTTGGCACAGTCATAATTATTTTCTGCGCCGCCTTGGCCAGTAATTTTTCTTGCAGATGACGGAACAGTATAATTGACGCAGTTTGAATACTTGGCACAACGCCCGCCCCCATACAGTGCGGACACGGCACATACGAAGATTCAATAAAACTGCTGCGCAGACGTTGGCGCGATAACATCAAAACCCCAAATGCATTTATTTTGGCAACCTGGGTCCGGGCACGATCGTGTTTCATAACTTCGCGCATTTTCATTTCCAATTTGCGGTTATTGCGTTCTTCTTCCATATCAATAAAGTCAATCGCAACAATTCCCGCCAAATCACGCAAACGTAATTGCAATGCAATTTCTTCGGCGGCTTCAAGATTTGTGTTCAGTGCCGTTTGTTCAATGTCTTTTTCCTTAATCGCACGCGAAGAATTAACATCAATCGTCACCATCGCTTCGGTCTGATTGATAACCAATGACCCCCCAGATGGTAATTGGACATATGGACCATGCAAACCTTCCAATTGTTTTTCAACACCCGCCTTGGTCATTAATGGAACCGCCGCATCTTTGTATAATACCAACTGTTTCCGTGGGGCGCGACCGTACAGTTGTTGAAAATATGTCTTGGCGGCATCAAATGCCTCTTCACCTTGGATCGTCAAAACATCATCTTTGGACGACAGAAAATCGCGTACAACGCGGCGCAACAATGAATCTTCGGTATGTATCGTGACCGGTGCAACCGATTCCAATGTTGTCTTGCGGATTTCGTTCCATAAATTTACCAAATAATCATAATCTGCAGAAATTTCCGCCGCACTGGCACCAAAAGCCGCAGTACGCAGAACAACCGTCATGCCCTTTGGTATTTTCAATGTATGCAGAATCTCACGCAGACGCGAACGTTCCGATTTATCAGAAATCTTTTTAGAAATACCATAACTGTTCCGTTTACGCGAATTTGGCATCAACACCGCAAAACGACCCGCCAACGACAGGTATGTCGTCATAGACGCACCTTTTTGTCCGCGTTCTTCTTTGACACCTTGGACCAACAAAATTTGTTTAGGTTTTATAACATCTTGAATTTTAAATTCACGAGCGCGTTTTGCAAATTCTTGGTTATCTTCACCGGCGCTGTGATCATCGTATTCGGCGACTTCGTCCATTTCATCATCAGGGTCCGTATCGTCATCAACAATGTTGGCATGCGCCAATTCCAGTAATTTTTTCTTTTGTTCAGGGGTGACTTGGTAATAATCAGGATGAATTTCTGAAAACGGCAAAAAACCATTTTTACCCGTACCATAATCAACAAAAGCCGCTTGAAGTGACGGTTCAACGCGAATAACCTTGGCCAGATAAATGTTCCCTTTTATCTGAGGCTTTGTGGTTGTTTCAACGTCAAAATCCGACACCCGGTTATTAGAGGATTCTACGACAACAACGCGTGTTTCCTCCGGGTGGACAGCGTCCACGTATATCTTTTTTGACATCAAATAATCCTTTTGTGTTATACACGTATTCGTGGGATATAATCCGTCCCCGTGGGGCGTCCAAGCCCATGCCAAGGGAAAGCATCACAATACCCAAAAATGCCAAGCGAATTAAACAAGCAAGTGATAATATAAACACTTATATTGCCCCATTGTAATACGTTGTAGGTCAGTTTATCAAATCAAATCTGACTTAGCAAGGTATTTTATTCATCATCAGATTTATTCTTTAAAATGTGCGGGAAATGCGGCATGCGTTCTTTGGCCTCGGTCAACCAACGACGCATACGCGCACGCAACCAACGTTCGTATACAAAGAACAACCCACCAACACCAATCAAAGGCAAAACATAATAAATTATGCGATATGCCAATAACGCACCAAAAACACTGGCCTTGTCCGCGCCATCAGGCAATGCCAACAAGAAAACACTTTCAAATACGCCGATACCGCCTGGAACCTGGCTGAATACGCCGGTGGTTTGTGCAACAACAAATAAACCAATGAATGTTCCAAATGGAATATGAACAAATGGCGTTAGGCAAAAATACAAAACCAATCCTGCCAAAACACTGTCCGCCATGCCCAATAATGTTTGCAAGAAAGCCATTTTGGTTGATGGAACATCAAATTTTAGTTGACCTATCCTTACACTTTTATGACGAAAAGCCACAGTTATTGCAAAATACGACAATAATGCCGCAAGACAGAATATAAATAAAGTATTTAACCCAACACTTGCGCCCACAGATTCTTCAAAAATATCGTGCGGTATAAGGAAATATCCAACAACCGCGATTGCCGTTGCGCCCAAAAAGTATGTAAAACCATTAATTGTCACAATTTTGACAATATCACCGCCACGGATACGCCAACGCGTGTACAACCGATAACGAATCGCGCCACCACTTACCACTGCATGTCCGGCATTATTACTTATTGCAAAGCCCAACATGCCCGCCAACATCCATTTCCACCAAGAAACCTTGCCATGCGCGCCGACATAATTCAGGGCCAAATAATCATACAGCGCCAATGCAACATATCCCATTAAACACGCAACAGACGCCAACACTAAATTAATAAAGGGAATATCCAACAATGCACGTGCAATATCCCCCAAAGAATAATGTCGTAATTGCCACCACAGCATTCCCGCCGCCAAGCAAAAGAACACTATGCCGGAATACCCCAGTAATTTTCTGAATACTTTTTTACCACCTGATGACATAAAAAACCTTCTTGCGATTGCAAATGATAACACCGTGGTATGAAAATTGCAAGTAATGCTTGATGCATATTAATATGTTGCAATCGTCATATATTCATATATACTGAGGTTTCAATCATTTAATCAAAAGGTATTTTTATGCGACCATCATTAAGAAAACCAACCCAAATGCGACCCGTTTCAATGGAAACAGGGGTTAATAAATGGGCAGAAGGTTCTTGTTTGATTAAAATGGGCGGAACAACCGTGCTGTGCACGGCAACGGTTGATTTAAATCAGCCCACATGGAAACGTCTGCAAAACAAGACAGGCGGTTGGGTGACAGCGGAATATTCTATGTTGCCGCGCGCAAATGCAACACGCAAAACTCGCGATAATATTATGAAAGACCATCGCAGTGCAGAAATTTCCCGCATAATAGGACGCGCACTGCGTAGTGTTGTAGATATGGAAGCGTTGGGTCGTCATACAATTACCATAGACTGTGATGTGATTCAGGCAGATGGCGGAACACGCTGTGCATCAATCACAGGCGGATTTGTCGCACTGGTATTGGCTGTGCGTTGGTTATTAAACACAGGTCGCATACATGAAAATCCTGTACACGAACACGTTGCCGCAATTTCCGCAGGACTGTGGCACAATGAATTGATATTAGATTTAGATTATGAAGAAGACAGTACCGCAGAAATGGATGCTAATTTCGTGGTTTCTGAATCAGGTCGTTTCATTGAAGTTCAATCAACCGGAGAACAACATCCATTTGAAAAATCGCAACTTGGCGAATTGATGGACATGGCGGCGACAGCAACACAAAAATTGATTGAATTACAGAAACAGGTGCTTGAATAATTCGCCCTAGTCTGCACTTTTTAATATATCATCAGATTTAATGTATTCGGGGGTGCCGGATTTAAGACGACTTTTGGCGCGGCGGGCGTATTCACGCGATTTTTTTTGATTATTCTGCATGCGGTAATATTCTGCCATTGACCAATCAGAACGCCCATCATCCGCCCCATATGCACGCGCCAAAACCCAATACGCCATCGGTGATTCATCGGTTAAAATTACACGTTTACACAGATTAATCGCACGCGCATTATCGTTATCGCCGTCGCGTTCCACCAATACCAAAGACAACGCAGTTTCAACCTGGGGTGAATTGGGGCGCAATTCAATCGCGCGTTCATACGCCGCAATCGCATCATCATAATGCCCATATCGGTATTCTAAATCGCCAAGCAATTCATAAAAATATGGATTTTTGGGATTGCGCGCAATCAATGTACGCGTTCCAACCGCCGCCCCCGCCAAATTTCCCCACCGCATATTCGCGATTGCGCGTGCATAAATCGCCGCATCTGATTTATCACTGGTCGGATAAAGAGTTTTAATTCGTGAATCAGAATCCAAGTATCCAACCAATTTTGCACGAACCATATCATATTTCTTGGTTATCGCCACATCATCAGATTTGAATTCTTTGTTTCCCAGATGTGAAATTTTATCGCGAACATTTTTTAATCTTTCAGATGTAAGCGGATGATTTACAGAATTTGGATTTATTTTAGATTCTATGGGAAAAGTCATATCATTCATTTGTTCAAACACATCAATAAAACCATTTGGATTATATTCAGAACGTACCATCAAATCAAACCCCATATCATCGGCAATGCGTTCTTCGTCACGCGAAAACGCCAACATAGATTGCCGCGCAATTCCTGATGCACCCGCCATAACCCCCGCGCCAAGCGATGAATTTCCACCTGCCAACATAAGTCCGATACCCAATGCTTGAATCATCATACTGCGCCGCATTTCAGATTCCATACGCGCAGACATTTGCGCCATATGTCCGCCAATCGTATGTCCCAATTCATGCGCCACCACCGCACGCAGCGCGTTTGGTGTCCGCAGGCGCGTTAACAATCCGGTGTTAATATAAATATCTTCACCACCCATAATAAATGCATTAAAATCATCGTCATTGACTATGCGTACATTTGCACTTGCGATGTTTGCCGCAGATGTAATTGGTGCAATTATTTCCATCAAGACAGATTCTATTTCGGTATCTTGAATCAGTGCTGCCGCATGTGCGCCCCCACAGCATAAAAATAAAAACGCAAAAAATATTTTTCTCAATCTTTATGCCCCCAATGTAGCAGACCGCCCAAATATAAACATTAAATCACGCACCCACGGTTCAATTTCAACCATATCTGTTGCCGCACGCGTAGCCAATTTGAATAAATCCCGATGTGCGCGATAATCTACAAAATTATAATTTATCCAACCCGATTGACGCGTGCCCAATAATTCGCCGACACCGCGCATCATTAAATCTTGTTCTGCAATCACAAATCCATCATCTGTTTCGCATAATACATCCAAACGCTTAATTCCATCGGGTGAAACATTATTTCCATACAGCAATATACAAAACGATTGTGCCGACCCCCGACCAACACGACCACGTAATTGATGCAGCGCCGCCATACCAAATCTTTCCGCGTTTTCAATCACCATTATTGTTGCATCAGGGACGTCTATGCCAACCTCTATAACCGTTGTTGCAACCAATATTTTCATATCGCCGTCTGGGCGCGCAAATTCCGCCATAACACGGTCACGTTCGTCACGCGGCATCTGACCATGCACCATACCCACGCATGTAAAATCTTTACATAATTTCTTGTACCGTTCTTCGGCGGCGGTGGCGGACAATCCATCAGATTCTTCAACCAATGGACACACCCAAAAAACCTTTGCCCCGGATACAATCTGGGGGCGCAGGCGGTCAACCAACGCATCAATACGCGCGATTGGCAATTTTGTAGTCTTGATTGGAATGCGCCCGGCTGGTTTTTCGTTTATCACAGATATATCCATATCGCCATATATCGTCATAGACAGCGTACGCGGTATCGGTGTCGCAGACAATGCCAAAACATCTGGATTATTACCCTTGGCACGCAGCGCTTCGCGTTGGGACACGCCAAAGCGATGTTGTTCATCAACAATTACCAAACCCAAATCTTTGTATTCAACATCATCAGAAAACAATGCATGCGTTCCCACAACCAATCGCGTACGCCCGGAACGCAACGATATTAATTTTTCGCGGCGCGCGGCGCCTTTATCCCGCCCTGTCAGTATATCACACACCAACCCCAATTTATCACACATGGGTTTTAATTTTGCATAATGTTGACCCGCCAATGTGTCCGTTGGTGCCAATAATGCCGTCTGGGCACCAAATTCCGCCATTTTTACCATTGCACCCATTGCGACCATTGTTTTGCCACAACCAACATCACCCTGAACCAGGCGCATCATCGGAAAATTCCGCGTCATATCCATGGAAATATCATCTATTGCGCGTTTTTGCGCGCCCGTCAATTCAAATGGCAAAGACGCATAGAATTTTTCCATCAAATCGTATTTCTTGGTTCGCGGTGCGCGGGCATGACGACCATCGTGGCGACTGCGACGACTGATTGCAATGGCCGTCTGATGCGCCAATAATTCAAAGTACGCCAATTTAATAATATTTTCCGCCATTGGCAATAAATCATTACTGGTTTCTGCAAAGTGTGCATGACGCAGTGCATCCATAAATTCAACAATTTGCGAATCTGCACCAGCCAATTTTTCGGGCAACGCGGCAAAAACCTGGTCACGAATATTTATAAATGTTTTTTGGGTTATGCCTTCGCCAGACGGATATATAGGCTGAACACGCGGAATTTTATCTGCTTGTTCTGGTTCTTCAATAAAATCAGGGTGATTTATTGTGGGCACGCGCCCCGGTTCCAATTTACCACTGATTATTCGCCATTCGCCAATCGGCAATTTTTTCAACCAATAATCCAAATAATTTATATTAAAAAACTGGATGACCAATGTTTGTCCGGCACGGTCAACACATGTTATACGCGTAGGACTGCGCCGGCGACCAAATGTGCGCCCTGGCTTTTGCGATTTTACCTGAACCATAACAGTGATTATATCCCCGGGCACGGCGGTTGCGATGGAATCGATAATACCACGGTCTTTTACATAGGATGGAATATGCAGCATAAAATCTAAAATCCGTCGCCCGCCCAACAAATCGGCAAACCGCGCCGCCAAAACCGGTCCCACCCCGCGTATGAATTGCAGGTCAGTATTCAAGAAATCAAACAATTCTTGCTTCATTACATATGAAAAGTACTAAAAATGCGGTGACCAAGGCAAGGAAAAAGAAACCGCCCCGTTCGGGGCGATTATTATTTAGTGATTGCATGTTGGCTTTTTAACAATAACAATTTTATGTTATTCAACTGCTTAAAAAGTTCGTCTTTGTCCGCCGTTCCTTGCATACCAAGCAACGAATTCGATGCTTCCAAAATATATTTTTCCAAAAAATATATTGAATCATTTGTCCGCTCAACATACGGGTTTGTAAATTGTTTGCCACTGGCTTTGGCCTTTATCGACTTGTATAAATCGAAATAGCCTTGTTTTAATTCTTTTGAATATTTACCAATCTGAATTGGAATATACAATGTTGTTCCGGGCTTTGTAAAAATAAATTCTTCCCGACAACCACGACGGTATTCGTCCCGGCGCGCAACTTCGCGATGTTCAAGTTTATATGGTCCGAAAGTATAGCAAGTCGCAAAATCGTGATCGTATTTATA
This sequence comes from uncultured Alphaproteobacteria bacterium, assembly GCA_905234465.1. Taxonomy (GTDB): domain Bacteria; phylum Pseudomonadota; class Alphaproteobacteria; order Rs-D84; family Rs-D84; genus Enterousia. The sequence goes on from CAJOHU010000005.1 coordinate 20,906, forward strand.
AGAATAAATATTACTATCATCCGGCCGTATTTGACCCTTGGGATAAGATACAGCAACCGGATTTACCGCTAATGCGGCATACATCTCTATAACGAATGTATCAAGTATAGGTTGCATTTGCGTTCCTTTTGTTTCAGTTTTGCGGTGATTATATATGTTTTTTGCGAAATTTAAAGAAAAATCTTGAAAATCGGATATTTTCATGTTAGACCGTGCCCTGCACATGGCGGATGTAGCTCAGCTGGTTAGAGCGTCGGTTTGTGGTACCGAATGTCGCCGGTTCGAATCTAAATACAACCAATGTGAATTAAAAAAACACCTCGCTTGGGGTGTTTTCTGAATTCATGGGGCGGATGACCGGATTGAACATCCCCAACATACATGTTGGGGGTCCTTCCACTCGTAAGACTCGAACTGCGCTAGGCTTGTTCTCGTCAACTATCGTGTCGAACCTCGGTTCGAACCCGATCCGTCCAAATAAAAAATAAACCACGCCGTTGGCGTGTTTAATTTTTTATGGGGCGGATGACCGGATTGTTTCACCAATATTGTCCCATTTGCTTTCGCAAACCGGCGCACTCCCGTTCGCCTTGGTTCAATATTTCAAACCGGCTGTTTCGCCGGTTCGAACCCGATCCGTCCAAATAAAAAATAAACCACGCCGTTGGCGTGTTTAATTTTTTATGGGGCGGATGACCGGATTCGAACCGGCGACATTCGGTACCACAAACCGACGCTCTAACCAGCTGAGCTACATCCGCCATGTGCGAAACGCAGTTTAACATTAAAATATACAATTTTCAAGTTTTTTTGTATCGGAAACAAAAAACCGCCCCAAAAGGGGCGGAATGCGATTTTTAATACATTTCTTTTTCGCCTTTCAAGACGCGCCCCAGTTTATTAACATCTATATCCGGCATATATTCGCCATCACGACGATCCAATATCAGGTGATAGACTACATCACTTCCGCGTTCAAAGTTTTTCTTGGCCTTTCTCTTGAACAATCCCGCCTTTTTTGCCGCAAGTTCTAATCTTTCACTTAACAGTTCTAACAGTCCCGTTATTTTATAATTTAAATCCTTTTCCTTTTTTTCTCCTTGTTTATGCAGTTCAAGAAACGACCCCTCTAGCCCCTTGCAAAAAGTACGCAGTTGTTCAACGCTAAGATTAGATTGTTCAAGGTATGCCTTGGATATTTCTTTTAACAGCGCGGTCAATTTTACAATAGACAGGCGCGGCCCCATATCGCGCGACGCCATATCAGGACGGACAAGGCCTATCTCATCAGCGGTTACAGGACTAATTTCTTTGGTCAAAACTTTATCTAACTCTTTAAGACTTTTGGCATTCAAAATTTTCTTTAAATCTTCCAAGATTTGAATAGAACCCACATTTGATCCGACCAGAACACCATTTACAGCCTTGGAATACTGTTGCAATTCGTGGATTTCTCCGAATAATTTTTCACCACTCATAATATCTATTTTTTTGTTTTCTGCCATTTCAAACTCCTTTCTTTCTTATTTTGGCATTCTATCATAATTTGTACATTATAACAACAAAAAACCGCCCTGTTATTGGGCGGTGATGGGTAAGAATAAAATTTTATTTCTTAAGCTTCACAATTTTTTTCAATTTCTTGATACTCTTGTTCAAATCGCTTTCTTCTGCGGCCTTGACTTCGCCCGGCGTCAAATTTGAACAGCAATGTGGACATTTTGTCGCGGTGATATCAACAGTTTGCTTGCAATACGGGCATGTTGTTGTCGTGACCGCTTTTTTAGATTTCATCTTGTTAACAGTACGAACAATCAAGAACGCCGCAAACATTGTGATGATGAAACTGATTACTGTATTCAAGAACAAGCCCAAATTCAATGTGGTGGCACCCGCCGCCTGGGCTTCAGAAATAGTATTAAACACCTGACCGTTTCCACCCGACAATACAAAGAACCATTGAGAAAAATCAACCCCACCAATTAACAACCCAATCGGTGGCATAATGATATCTGTCACCAACGAATTAACCACACTGGTCATCACAGAACCAACGATGATACCTATTGCCATATCAATCGCATTGCCACGTTCTGCAAAAGCGCGAAATTCTTTTAGAAAATTACTTACTGCCATTTTTTTGTTCCTTTTGTTTTAAATGTTGTTCCAATGCATCAATAACCTTAGCCAACGTTTTTCGCAGATTTTCATCAAACGTCTCAACGGTTATGTCCGCCATCGCATATGTGTTATACCGTTCCGCAATTAATTGAGCAAGGATTTTTTTCGTATCTGTATGCAATAATTGCGGTCTGGTATCGCGAAAACGGGTTCGTTTTACCAACAAATCCAAATCCGCTTTTAACCATATGCTTATCGCCTGGGTCAAGACCTTGTCCCGAACCGCAGGCGTTATAAACGCGCCTTCGCCGGTGGATAAAACCTTTGGCGTTGGCGGCGTATCCAACAGACGCGATACAACCTGTTGTTCTACGCGTCTGAATTCTTGTTCACCATAAAGCGAGAATATATCAACGACACTGCACCCAGCGGCGCGTTCAATTTCTTTGTCCGAATCGACAAAAGGTACGCCAAGGTGATGTGCCAATGCGCGGCCAACACTGGTTTTGCCGGCACCCATAAGTCCGACCATTACAATCGGACGATCCAATTTTATTTTTGATTCTTTTTTCATGCCACTTATCTTATATAAAAATTTAATGAGGTACAATAAAAACTTTTTTATTCTTATTAAGAAAACACCGTCCAATCGGACGGTGTAAAAAAACGAATCAAACCATAGTTTAATTCAAAGCATCTTTCAAAGCTTTGCCAGCTTTAAATTTCGGCTGAGTAGAAGCCGGAATCTTAATAGCAGCACCCGTTTGTGGGTTGCGGCCTGTTGTAGCTTTGCGCTTTGCGGTTGTGAATGTACCAAAACCGACCAAACGAACATCACCTTTCTTTTTCAGAACTTTGGTGACAGTGTTGATAAATGCATCCAAGCATGCAGCAGCAGTTGCACGTGTTACATCTACTTCGTTTGCGATTGCTTCAATCAATTGTTGTTTGTTCATTTGTTTTCTCCTTTCATAAATTTATTTAAAGGTGTCCCAGCATCCACATGGCAATGTCCACAAAAACCATGTTTCACGCCCAATTTAACAAATTTAATTCATCAAATCAGACTATTTCTGTGGGCATTGCCTGTGTTGCCTAAACGAATCGTAGAGAATTCCGCCATTTATGTCAAGATGTATTTATAAAAATCTGTTTTTTTATTTTTTTCGTGCTTATTTAGCATGCACAGAATCCGCAGATACCGCCACCGCGCCCATTGATGTACTTTCACACAAAACCCATTCACCGGGCATATCTGACACTTCAACCATACGATATCGATTCGGTGTATTAAATACCAATAACAATATAATTCCCGACCAAAACAGTAATTTGGTAAAACCCCATGGTTTTGTAAATGCGTCTTTATTAAACGAATCTTTTAACAAATTCTGGTATAATGCCCACCCCCACATAAACGCCAACACAATCGTTGCAAAATAGAAACCCATTAACACATAACGCGTAAAAAACGAGAAACCCGCCGCAATAGAATCCCAAAAACTGCTTGCCGCCGGACATACGAACAGCGCCCGCCCTTGAATATCGGTTGGAACTTCAATCGGTGGCGTACCATCCAAAGAAAAGTCAAACGATGCCATCAATATAATAATGGTCAACAAAATTATCGCGGACATCATTTGTTTTTTCATATTGAATCCTGTATTTAATATATGCATTATATCACAAATAACTAACTAATTGCAATTCTTGTAAGTTTTATTTACAATTTAATTATGTTTAAACAAAAACCACGCATTGTGGTCGCCATTAAAACCAATGATTTAGACGCATTGCGCATATCTGTACCGCCATTGCGCCGATTTGCACGTAAATTCATATTGATTATTTTTAACGCCAATTCGGAAAATAAACTTACGCGCCGGATGATGCGAAAAATTTTTCCACGGGGTAAGGTTTATGTTATAAATTCTGAACATGATGTCGGTGAATTAGAATCAATGATAAAGATAACCGAATTCGTGCAAGATAACGATATTCTGTGCGATTGGATTATGTTCTTAAATGATTGTGATATCTTGATTGATTTTTGGGTGCCAAATGTTGGCAATAATGTGTTCGCGGTTGTGCAAAATGCCACCACTATATCTGAATCTGTGACCGATATATTCAAAATATCCCCGAATTGGACGCGTGGCGCACCGATTGGAAAAACAGAACCAGGGTTCGCGATTAATGGAACAATGATTCGGGGGAATATTATGTTTGAATTTATGGAACTTATGCGTGATATGATTCCCCAGACGCTTAAAATTCTTGCAAAAACGCGTTATTATGTGCCGATTTCAACAATGTTGTGGGTGGGAATTAACGCATTTATGCGCATTCGTCACCCAAATATGTCGCCGATATATATGAATCGTACTAACTGTGTTATCGTAAATTTGGGGCACACAACCATAATTAACGGTCAAATGATACCGAACACCGCCGCCGCGCATAAAATGGTCAATTCTGTCATTAATCAGTTTGCCGAAATGGCGGAAAATGCTGCAAAACAAAATATGGTTGCGGAAAATTTATAAAGTTCTATAATCCACACAAATAAATCAAGGATTACACATTATGACATATGATGATATACGCAAGGTTTTTTTAAATTATTTTGAATCGCATGGGCATAAAATTATGCCTTCGGCATCGCTGATTCCGAATGACCCAAGTCTGTTGTTTACTGTTGCAGGAATGGTTCCATGGAAGAATATATTTTTGGGTAAAGAAAATGCACCTGCACCACGCATCGCCGATGTTCAAAAATGTATTCGCGCCGGGGGCAAACATAATGATTTAGAAGATGTTGGTTTTGACGGGCGTCATCATACATTTTTTGAAATGTTGGGAAATTGGTCTTTTGGTGACTATTTCAAGTCAGGCGCAATTGAAATGTCATGGGATTTATTAACAAATGTTATTGGAATTGACCCGGCACGATTGGTCGTGACCGCCCACATTTCTGATGATGAATCCGCAGAAATTTGGAAAAAAGTCGCAGGCAAAGAAGCAATTCGTTTAGATAAAGATAATTGGTGGTCGGCGGGTGATACAGGACCATGCGGACCATGCAGCGAAATTTTCTATGATTTTGGCGAAGATGTCCCGGGTGGTCTGCCCGGCACCCCAGAAGAAGACGGCGGACGGTTCGTTGAAATATGGAATGATGTGTTTATGCAATATGACCGTGATGCAAACGGCAATTTGACACCGTTGCCAAACAAGAATGTTGATACAGGCGCAGGTTTGGAACGTTGGGCGGCAATGCTGCAGGGTAAAATTGACAACTATGACACAGATTTATTTGTTAAATTGAAACGCGCAGTTAGCGATGTCACCGGCGTTTCAGAAACAAACGAAAATAAAACCAGTTTCAAGGTTATTACCGATCATTTGCGTTCTGTGGGATTCGCAATCGCAGATGGGGTTATTCCTTCAAACACAGACCGCGGATATGTCATTCGCAGAATTTTACGGCGTGCAATGCGACATGGGCAAATGTTGGGACATAATGGTGCATTGTTATCCAAACTGTACCCTGCGTTGGTGGAACAAATGGGCAATGCGTATCCGGAACTTGGCAAAAACGCCAGCCACGTTATTGAAATTATCACAAATGAAGAAAATGCTTTCGCAGATATGCTGAATAACGGAATGAAATTACTGGACAGTGAATTGCCCAATTTACACGGCAATGTTTTACCCGGTGCCGTTGCTTTTAAATTATTTGACACATACGGATTTCCATTGGATTTAACACAAATGATTCTACGCGATAAAAACATAGATGTTGATGTCGCCGGATTTGAATCTGAAATGGCGGCACAGAAAGAACGCAGTCGTGCAAATACGCGTGGCACAAAAATATTCTGGGAATCGCGCAACGATTTGCCATCAACAGATGACACGGCAAAATACGCCCCAGATAAAAACATGGAATCAAGGGTCTTGGCGATATTACGTGGTGGTGAATTTGTTGATTCTGTGGACACGGGCGATGAAGTAGAGATCGCATTAGATAAAACGAATTTTTACGGCACCCAGGGTGGTCAGGTCGGAGATATGGGCGAATTAAAAATTGGTGATATAACTGTATTGGATGTTTCGGAAGCCGCACGCGCGGACGGTGTCGTACTGCACCGCGGTATTGTACGCAACAAAATTTCCGTGGGCGATACGGTGCGTCCGGTTGTAAACAGCCAAAATCGTGCCGCAACTGCGCGGGCGCACACGGCGACCCACCTTTTACAGGCGGCGTTAAGACGCGTTCTGAATACAGATGTTGAACAACGCGGATCTAAGGTCAGTCCTGATTCTGTGCGTTTTGATTTCTCGTTCGGACGCGCAATGACAGATGCGGAAAAAATTGCTGTTGAAAATCTGGTTAACGAATGGATTAATTCAGATATGAATGTCGCACACGAAGAAATGAAAATAGCAGATGCAAAAAAACGCGGTGCAATGGCGTTGTTTGGCGAAAAATACGGCGATATCGTTCGGGTTATAACCGCGGGCGATGTATCATGCGAATTGTGTGGTGGAACGCATGTAAATCATACTGGCGAAATTATCCGTGCCAAGATTAACAAAGAAAAATCTATCAGCAGCGGCATCAGACGCATTACGATGTCTGTTGGCGCACTGGCATAAAAAACAAAGGAAGTATATTATGTTATTAAAAGGAAAGAAAATATTAATTACAGGTGTTGCGAATGATTGGTCTATGGCGTGGGCAATCGCGCGGCGCGCACATGAAAACGGTGCAGAAATTGCGATGCCGTATGCTATGCCGGCGTTGGAAAAACGCGTGCGTCCATTGGCGGAATCTATTGGTGCAAAGTTCGTTCAAGAATGCAATGTGCAAAATGACGAACAAATGGATTCACTGTTCGCAAATATTGAACGCGAATGGGGGCATTTGGACGGAATGCTGCACGCGATTGCATTTTCAGACAAAAATGAATTGATGGGGCGTTATGTTGATACTACACGCGAAAATTTCAAAAACACAATGGACATTTCTGTTTATTCTTTGGTTGATTTGACGCGTCGCGCATCAAAACTAATGACAGATGGTGGTTCTATTGTGACCCTGACCTATTTCGGGGGTGAAAAATCCGTGCCGAATTATAATGTGATGGGGGTGGCAAAATCTGCACTGGATTCTTCGGTGCGTTATTTGGCATCAGATTTAGGACGCGATAAAATTCGCATAAACGCAATCAGCGCAGGTCCGATTTTGACATTGGCATCCAGTGGCGTTGGTGGAATTAAGACTATGTTGCGATTGAATGCGGAACAAACACCATTACGCCGCAATATGACACTGGATGATGTGTCGGGTGCCGCGATGTATTTGTTCAGCGACCTGTCCAGTGCCGTCACCGGTGAAATTCATCATGTAGATTGTGGTTATTCCACCACCGGTATGATACCGAACGAATTAAAAGATATTCTGTTAAAGGCAATGGATGAGCAATAAAAACAAAACCCGCAATCGCGGGTTTTTTGTTGTGTTAAAGTCTTACATTTTTTCATGTTTTTTCCATTGTTTTATTTTGGGGGATTTTTTATAATATAAACATGGCAAAAACAGCAGACCTTTTTATCCGCGCAGAACACGCAGATTTGATAAAAAAACTGAATGCGTGGGATATTGCATATCATCAAAATGACGCGCCGGTTGTTGATGACGCAACATACGATGCGGCGAAAAAGCGCGCTTTGGAAATTGAAAGCGAATATCCGGAATTGGCACAAAACGGCGCGTCCACCCATGTTGGTGCGGCACCATCGGCAAAATTCAAGACTTATCCGCACAGTGTTCCAATGCTGTCTATTTCTGATGTGTTTGATGAAACAGAGGTTGCAGATTGGTTTAATAAATTACCAAACAAAGATTTATTCATTGAACTGAAAGTTGATGGTGTATCTTATGCCGCGCGATATGAAAACGGGGTATTGATACGCGCGTTAACCCGTGGCAGTGGCGTCGCCGGTGAAGACATTACGGAAAACATAAAGACCATTCGTGACATTCCGCAAAAATTGACCGGGGAATATCCTGATGTAATAGAGGTTCGCGGTGAAGTATACATGATGCGTGATGATTTTGTTGCGCTGAACGCCGCGGCAACCGAAAATGGTGATAAAGTTTTTGCAAATCCACGAAATGCGGCGGCGGGGTCACTGCGCCAGATAAATCCCAAAATTACTGCGGCACGCCGTTTATCTGCATTTGGGTATACATATGGCGAAGTATCAAAAAAAACATGGAAAACACAATCAGAATATTTTGACCGTTTGGAATCTTGGGGCTTCAAGACCACCCGCCATTGGGCGCGGCATGCACAAAACATTGGTGAAATTCAGGCGATGTATAACGATATTATTTTATCGCGTGCCGACATTCCGTTTGATATTGATGGTCTGGTTATCAAAGTGAATGATGTCGCAACCCAGGAAAAAATGGGCGCACGTGCCAACAGTCCACGATGGGAAGTCGCATATAAATTTCCCGCGGCACGTGCCATTACCTTATTGCGGGGTATCACGGTTCAGGTTGGGCGCACAGGCGTTCTGACACCTGTGGCAGAATTGGAGCCAATAAACATTGGTGGGGTTGTTGTGTCACGTGCAACATTGCATAATGCCGATGAAATCGCACGGTTGGGGGTGCGTGTGGGTGATAAAGTGACGGTTCAACGCGCAGGTGACGTCATTCCACAAATCATCGGCGTTGCAGAAAGTGCACCAGATGCCGCGCCTTTTGAATTTCCAACAAAATGTCCGGTATGTGGCGGCGATGTTGTGCGCGCAGACGGCGCGGTTGCATTCCGGTGTATAAATACTTTGGCATGTCCTGCACAAAGAATTGGGGAATTAGAACACTTTGTTTCACGTGCGGGATTTGATATAGATGGCATCGGTGTAAAACAATTAGAATTGTTCACTGAACGCGGATGGATTAAAAATCCGGCGGATATATTTACACTGGTTGAACGCCATGGGAACGAGATAAAAAGGTTGGAGGGTTTTGGTGAAAAATCTGTGAATAACCTGAACACCGCAATAAAAAAATCACAAAAAATTGAATTGGCACGATTCCTTACTGCGATTGGGATCCCAGACGTCGGCAAAACCACCGCAAAATTATTGGCAAAACATTTCGGCAATCTGGACGCACTGCGAACGGCAACCATTGACGATTTAATCGCGATTGACGGTATCGGCGACACAATGGCGCACGAGATATATTCGTTCTTTAGAAACGAACGCAATATCGCCGTGATTAACGAAATATTGAAATATGTCACAATCAAATCACACGAAAACAAAACGATAAAATCGGATGTAAGCGGCAAAAAAATCGTATTGACGGGGACTTTGACGAATTACAGTCGCGACGCCGCACGTGAAATTTTGGAACGCATGGGCGCGATTGTACAATCATCTGTATCGGCGAAAACTGACATCGTTTTGGCGGGAACGGATGCTGGTTCTAAACTTACCCGCGCCCAAGAATTAGGAATAACAATCTGGGATGAATCGGAATTTGAACGCGCAATAAAAAATGCGGGGGTCACAGATGGCACGCGATAAACAAGACGATAAAAAACCGGTATCGTTCAAATGGCGTATGTTCGTATGGGTTTTCAATTTGTTATTGGTCGCGATTGTTGGTGTTGTTTTGTATGTTGCGGTTATATATTTTCAAATGCCTTCATTGGATGCGATTTTGAACGAAACCCGCGCACCAGCAATCGTTTTCTTGGATAAAGATGGGAATGAAATTCGCACATCTAATAAAATTATGGGCACGCCTGTTTCCGTAGAAGCATTGCCGCCACACGTATGGCAGGCGATTGTTGCCATTGAAGATAAAAGGTTTTTTAATCATGGACCGTTTGATGGCCGTTCAATATTTCGGGCAATAATATCAAATATGATTCATGGGCGGTTTGCCATAGGCGGGTCTTCTATTACCCAACAAACAGCAAAAAATATATTCTTATCACGCGAAAAGAAAATCTCGCGCAAAGTCCAAGAACTGATTTTATCGTACTGGTTAGAAAACAGGTTCAATAAAAATCAAATTCTTGATTTGTACATGAATAGGGTATCATTAGTGGGCGGTATGCGCGGATTGGATGCGGCGGCGCGAATACTGTTCCAAAAAAGTGCATCCGAATTATCTGTGGCCCAGGCGGCACAAATGGCGGCAATGTTAAAGGCGCCAACAACATACAGTCCATATCGGCACCCAAATAAAAATTTTGAACGCGCAAGGGTCGTGCTGACCGAAATGGTGCGTCAGGGATATATTGACATAAATACTGCGCGGGTTGCGGCATCAGAATTGGCGCCTGCGCCCGGTGCGCCCGACACAAACCTGTATCGGTACTGGACAGATTTTGTGACCGACGAATTAAAGTCTCAAATTGGAATTATGGAATCTGATGTTTATGTTTATACAACGCTGGATACAAAATTACAAAACAAAATCACAAAAATTATGCCTAAACACATTGGTGTGTACCAAGGCGCCGCAGTTGCATTAAATCGTGACGGCGCAATTCGCGCGATGGTCGGTGGCGCCGATTACCAATCCAGCCAATTCAACCGTGCCACCGCCCGTCGTCAACCCGGCAGCGCGTTCAAGCCTGTGGTATATTTGGTTGCATTGGAAAATGGAATGACGCCGGAAAGTTTCGTAAATGATTCACCTTTTTCCATTGGCGATTATAATCCAAAAAACTATAATGAAAAATATTATGGCGACATAACTTTGGCAACTGCGTTTGCGAAAAGTGTTAATTCTGTACCATTAAAATTGACCGCACAATATGGTTTAGATTCCGTGTTGGCAATGGCGGGTCGGTTGGGCGTTGGAAACAAATTACGGCGCGAATATTCCACTGTTCTTGGGGCGTCAGAAATGAATCTGTTAGATTTGACCACAATTTATGCGGTGATATGGAATGATGGAAATTCTGTGCGGCCCTATTCTATTACACGCGTTGTGAATGCCCGTGGTGATGTACTGTATGCCCGTGACCCTTCGGACAGCATTCAGATTTTGTCGCCCGACACAGTCAAATTTATAAAGGAATTACTATCAGATGTCATTAAGCCGGGTGGCACAGGACACCACGCGGCAGCACAAAATGTTATTGGTGGAAAAACAGGAACCAGTAACGAAAATCGTGACGCATGGTTTGTTGGCGCAACCGATAAATTCATACTGGGTATATGGGTTGGAAATGACGATTTCACCCCGATGTCATCAAAGACAACAGGCGGCACAACCCCCGCACAAATATTCCACGATGTTGTACAATAAAGAATAATTTACCTAATAATCTCTTCTTCTTGATTTTGTTTTTTGTCTGATGTGAAAAGTTTCTTTTTGATACTGTCAATTCCTTTAACAAGCGCGAAACGCAAAGCATCCTTGGGTTTAAGACCATATATTCTTGCGTTTGGGGCAAATTTTATATTACGCACTTTTGATAAATCGGCGTCCGTTAAGTCTATTTCTTTTATGTTGCTAAAATCTAAATCACCGTGTAATCCGATTGCACCACGCATCACACACGTTTCAATTTTTCCAGATATAATTACATTTTGTGTGTCAGAAAAATCTGAATTACTGCACCCTAACCAATTTATATCTGTTGATATATGGAATTTAGATTGCGGCATAACAGTGTTATTAAAATCAGCAACTGGCAAATGGTTGGGCAATCGGAAATCTGTGACACGTGATAAATTGCTGCCTGATAATTCAAGGTTGTGTTCAACGCCGACAAAAGACAACACGCCGTGCAATCCGGAAGCTTTGCGCATCAAACAATTCATAACTTTACCAGATATATTTAATTTGCGTGTTTTGGAAAAATTGGATTTATCAAGATATAACCAATCTGTACTTGTTATACAATTTAACTCAATCGGCATAATCGCGTTATCAAATCGCGCATCCCGTAAACGCCCAGGAAGAATTAAATCTGTGACACGTGATAAATCGGCACCCGTGAAATCGGGACCAAATTCATTTGAATTCATTTTTGAAATATCCAATATCCCGCTTGGGGCGACAATTTCTTTCAGACCCCCAACACCGATTTTTGACGGTAATTTTAAACTGGTCGCATGTGAGAAATCTGTACCCATCAGGTTCACATTGTCACAACCACTTAAATCTATATCTCCATTTAGATTTTTACAATTTTCTATATACACCTCTTTGGAACGCCCGAAATTTATACCATTGACCTTTATTAAATCCAATCCTTCAAGTCGTACGTATCTGATATCATTAAAATCCAGATTGCCCGAAAGTCCCTTGGTCTGTTTGATTTCAATTTGATCTGATGATGGATTTAGTTTCAGATTTGTGACATGCGATAAATCAGAATGGAAAAAATGAACATCTGTCACATGCGACATATTCAATTCACCATGCAAACCAACCACCCCATCAAAAATGACGGCATAAGAATTTGGATTGACCATTAAATTTACAGCAGACAAATTACTGTCTTTTATCTTAATCCTTTGGGTATTGCGTAAATCCAAATCGCCATGTAATTTAGATGCGTTTTTTATCCCTAGTCCATCCATCCTAATATTATTAGGCAATCTTAAACTGGTGACATTTGAAAAATCTATGTCTTTTAGCATACTGATTATGTCCCATCCTCTAAGATTTTGAACATTAGCGAAATCTAAATCACCACCCAATATTGTTTTATCGCTTAATATAATCATATTGGCGTTTGGGTTATACTTTATACTTGTACATAGGCTTAAATCAGTATCAGACAAATCCAATATTTCCACACCACTAAAATCTAAATTTCCAAATAATTTGGTTCCTGAAACATTTATATCATTTGCGTTCGGATTAAATTTAATACTGGTGACCTTGCTTAAATCAGCATTTGATAAATTTAATTTTTTTACACCACTGAAATCCAGATTCCCAGATAATTTAGTCCTTGTTAAATCTATACTGTCGGCATTTGGATTAAATTTGATATGTGACACCTGTGTTAAATCTGCACCATTCAAAAACAATTCGTTAACCCCACCAAAATCCAACGGTTTTGATAGTTTCAACCCCTTGCCTATTCTTATTCTTGGCGCATTCGGATTCAATTTAATATCCATCACACGGGATAAATCAGCGTATGGCAAATCAAGTATTTTTACCCCACTGAAATCTAACACACCGGACAGACATGCCGTCTGACCAATACTTATTCTGAACGCATTTGGATTTAATTTCAAACCCGTCACATTTGGTGAGTTCGGCACGGACAAGTCATCCACCCCACTAAAATCTAAATTACCAGATAAATCTGCGCCATCAGATTCAAGGCGTATCATGTTTAATGTTGGTGCATGTATGAATGTTATTTTTCCGTCTTTGATATCCATAAAACGTTCACCATCTAACAGTATGGTTTTGGTTGCGCCTTTGGCACCGGTCACCCTAACTTTTTTTCCTTGGATATATTCATTCAGCGCATTACAAAATGCAGAATCATTTCCGGCGACAGATATTATTTGATTGTTGTCTTTGGACATATTCAGCATAAACCCGCGATAGAATAATAATTGACTGCCGTTATCTTTAAGTTTTGTAATTGTGCTGCCGTTTACATAATAATCTGGACCAAAGTATATGTTGTTTATTTCATAATCAAAACGCACTACTTGATCATGAACCAAACGGAAATTATACGGCAGAACAGCATGTGTTGTAGTAAAATCAACACCAAAATGTTTACGCAACGAATCACTTAATCCCAGAATAATATTATCTGGATTGTTATTAAATGTATTATCCGGATGTTCGGTTTTTAATGTATGGTTATAACGATTTTTTATTGATATAACACCGCCAGTTTTAAGAATCTGAATTGATATAACCGATGTGCCATACGAATCTTCACGTCGTGGGGTATCCGATGGTTTTATATGCCATTCGCTTTCAGGTAATTTATCATCCCCAAGTGCCTCTTTTTTTACGGCGTTTATGATATACCAATTATCAAATCTTTTCTTACCCTGATCCCAATTAGTATAAATCGTACAAATCAATTCGCCTTTGTCTGTACGCGGCGCACCACCCGTCATTTTATGTTCAACAGATCGTGCATCCCGGAAATATCCGGCAATTGAATTTTGTTCTTGTTCATTTGTGACATACCATGCCTTATAACCCGCCATATCAAGCAATGTTAACGGATCCAAATCTGTGTTATATTCCATTTCTTCTTTGGGTTTATATATATCCAACAATACAGGTATAACCCTTTCAATTTCTGTCCTGTCCCGGCCGGCAAATTCCATTATATGCACGATATTCGGCACAGTCCACAGACCGGCATTACAAATTGCCTGAGCCGCCTTTTCACCATTTTGTTTTTTTAATTGTTTTAATACGCTATCTCTTGTTATTTCTGGCATTTTCTTACCTTTTACGGCATTATATCACGAAAAACAAAAAAGTGCGAACAAAAAAACACCCCGTCAAAATTATGGCGGGGATAATCAGGTGCAAAAAATATTCTTACCGCACAGGGCGATCAATAAACATCCATATCAGCCATATTACTGCGGCAACACCAATTATCGCATAAACGATATTGGATACCATTGTTGCAGGTCCAAACAGCCATGCGACTAAATCAAAGCCGAATATGCCGACCAATCCCCAATTTATTGCCCCAATAAATGTTAAAGGTGCAAGAACGTAATCTGTTAATCCTTTCATTTTGATTCTCCCATATTGTTGGTTTTGTCATAATTGACACCGTTATTATACCGCGCAACGATTAAGCATACAATACGAACAAATACCTATTGTTAAAGGCGCGAATTTATCGCGCCCTTACTAACCACTATCACTAACCCCTAACCACTAATCTGAAAACGAATATTTCATTTTCAAATGATCGGGGTTATATGTTTTATTCATGATGCCAAGTGTATCTTCAACAATAACTATTTCTTCGTTTGTTGGAATCATAAATATCTTAACACGGCTGTCATCTGCACTGATAACAGATTCACCCGCATCCAAACGCGCCAATGCCGCATCATTCTTTGCAGGGTCAATTTTAATACCCAATTCTTCCAGACCTTCACAATATCTTGCACGCAGGTAATTATCATTTTCACCGACACCCGCAGTAAACACCAATGCATCAACATGCCCCAATTCCGCCATAAATGCACCGATGTATTTTTTAACATTATGCACTTCTATTTCCAATGCCAATTTACAATCTGGGTTGGTTTCACGATTACTTTCCACATCGCGGCGGTCGGCAAAGCACTTTGTAATTCCCATCAATCCAGAATCTTTGTTCATGTGTTTTGTCATCTGTTCCGGGGTCAGGTTTAATTTTTCCATCACATACAGCAACGCGCCCGCATCTACATCGCCCGGACGCGTTCCCATAACCAGACCAGCAGTCGGTGTCATACCCAATGTTGTATCAACCGCAATACCATTCTTAATCGCCACACCCGATGCCCCAGATCCAATGTGCATAGTAATTAAATTACATTTATCTGCGGGTTTGCCAAGCATTGCCGCCGCACGCTTTGATACATACAGGTGGCTTGTCCCATGAAAACCATAACGCCGCACCCCAAGGTTTTTATACCATGCTTCGGGAATAGCATACCGATACGCAGATTCAGGCATAGTTTGTAAAAACGCCGTATCAAATACCGCAACCTGGGTCGCGTTTGGCAACATTTGACGCGCGCTTTCAATTCCCATCAAAGATGCCGGAATATGCAATGGCATCAAATCACGCCAGTTTTCAATTTCACGCAGAACTTCGTCATTTATTTCCACCGAAGATGCGAATTTCGCACCACCCATAACAACACGATGCCCAACGCCACGAATTTCATTCATATCAACCGATGCGTCACGCAACATCCCCATAACAACCCCCAACGCATCGTTATGATTTTTCATCGGCACTTCTTTTTTTTGTTTTGTGCCATCGGGATATTTCTGGGTGACAAAAGAATCAGGCGAACCAATTTTTTCAACATTTCCGCCAACGATTTGTTTTTTAGAATCTGCATCAAAGATTTGATATTTCAGACTGGACGAACCACAGTTCAGCGCCATAATATACATATTCTTTCCTTTTGGTTGAATTATTTGCATTTATTACGCGCAAAGTTTAGCACCCGCCATTTACGATTTCAATAAAAAATCCCCACCATCGGTGGGGATATAGATACTTTATATACAAATCCCTATGCTGCAGAACGCGCCGCCTGTTGTTTCAGGTAATCATAATACGCCGTTTGTTTGTTCTTTTTGCTGCCTATGCGGCTGTACTGGCCACCAAGAACCCTGGGCAGGTGCATATCGCGCCCAAATTCTAAATCATTCCAATATTTGCGAAGTTCTTCGTATTTATCTTTGTGATTTTTATCCCAGTCGTCCATTTCTTTCTGATTTGCGGTCAATTCATCAGTTGCACTTTGCAATTCATCGGTTGCATCTGTAAATTTTTCGGTTGCATCTGCAAATTTTTGCTTTTTATCTTTTGCATCCATCAGTCCCGGCACAACCGCCGCTATTCTTGGCACATACGTATTGATAAGTTCTTCGGCATATGTATATGCCCCACTGTCCTTTGCAATACCCGCCAAGCTTGGAATCTTTTTAGATTTTCCATTAAGCAATGCCATATAATCTTTCAAGAAATTCTGTACAGCATCGCGCGACACCGATTTTTCGCCCATACCATCTTCTATGGATTCCGCCAAATCATTCAACAAACCTTGATGAAATGAATCTTTATTAAGGTCATCTATAAGTTTTTTATATTCGTCTGTTTTTTTATTAAAATTGGCGTCTATTTTTTTACCGTCCCCCAATGCATTAAGGTCGCTTTCTGCCTTGGCTTTATTTTTTTCGGCATTGACTTTGAGCTTTTCGGCGTTGGTTATAGTGGCCGCTAATTCGGCTTTTTGCGCGGCATATTCCGCATTCTTGGCGTTATGCGCCGCCGCCAGGTCTTTGCCTTCGTTGCGAACCTTGCTGCCCATTTTACGAATTGTATTTACCATAAATGTTGCCCCGGTCGCAACCGCGATACCCGCAACACGAATGGTTTTATCCAATGCGCCCGTAATAACTTTCACCGCCGAATTCTTATTAAAGGACAAATCGTTGTTTGAAAAGATATTGAACAATTCTTTATCGTTTTTAATCGCATCCAGGGTCTTACTGGTCGTATTTTCGTACTTAATAGCAGACAAAATGTTCAGTGTTGTTTTGGCTTCGGCAATTTTGTCATCACGAACTGCATCCATCATAACGCGTTCTACAACACGGCGCAACTGAATACCGTTGCTAAGCGCTTTGTCAAATGCCTTGCCATCCGCTTCCTTAATAATGTTCATTTCTTTGATAAACCAATCAAAATGCTTTCCGACCCGTGGGGTTTTATGCGTCAATTCTTGTTTTATTGCATTAACATTACTGACCACCGCCGCCAATCCGTCTGTGCGTTTAATTTTTGCGCTATTCATAGCCTTAACAATATCTTCGGCTTCAGCTTCTTTGAACATATAATCGCCGCCAAGATTATGCCATTTCTGCAATCTGTTTTCTTTAAAATCATCAAATTTCTTTTTTACATTTTGTCCGAAACTGCGGTGCGTCACGGTCTTTGGGTACAAATAATTTGCAGAATCTGATTTATCGTAATCAACACTGCCACGGGCAGAATCCAATGCAGATGTTATCCCATAAGCATCATGTGCCGCAAATAAATCTTTGACCTTAGACTTTTTATACAAACGTTCTAATACTTTGCCATATTCGCGTTTGAAACGATTAATGGAATAATCCGCCGGTTTAGGGTCAAGTTCATCTTTTAAAGATGTTATTTGATTTATCAAATTCATCTGATTTTCATCAAGGGATAATTCATACTTGGCATATCCAAGGTTTCTGATAACGCCAACCAACTTCTCACGAAAACCAGCGTCTTTATTATACTTTTTTTCTTTAAGCCCCGTCATAAATTCATCATAACTTAATCCTTCGGGCAAATTGTGGCGCAGAATATCTTCCAAAATATTCGCATTTGTCGAATCCGTAAACAAATTAGTGATTTTATCGCTTACAGAATTCTTCAATGGTATAATGTGAAACAGTTTTCCTGTACCATAAAAGTCGTCTATGAATGTCTTAGCGGCGCCAAATTCGGCATTATTAAGTTTTTTGTCCGCCGCCATACCACTGACGACATTGTTTATATTGCTGTACAATTCGCTTATTTGGTCGTCGGTAAGTCCGGTGTCTGGATTATCTTTTTTTTCAATGCTTGGCAATTCATTTGGCACATACTGACCGCTTTTGGGTGCGGTTTCGTGCATTAATTGTTTGCGCCAATCTTTCATAGAATTGGTCAAATCATTCTTTTTCAAGTATTCATCAAAACGCGCCTGAACCTCTGGCGACATTGCGTTAAAGTGCAACTGTTTGAAATACTGTTCCAAAAATCCTTTTATGCTTGCCATGTCCGACTCCTTTGGTTCTTTACCACCCCACATCTGTTATTATAGTATAAAATTGGTATAATTTCAAGTAGTCAAACAATTTTTTTGTCAAAAAGCAATTTAATCCCATGGCGATGCTTGCCCCCCACATGATACGATTTTATAGATGATGGAAAAAATTCGTGATTTTTTGTGGCGTTCATTGCCATATTTGATATCTATTGCCGGCGGAATAGCGCTGTTTACCATATCATTAGATAATGTGACAAACCCAGCCATAGAAGGTCTGATTAGTAATATTTCTGCATCATTGTTGGCGATACCGTTGGTGTTTTTGCTGTACGATTACACAACAACCCGCGTGTCACGGCGATTACAAGAAACACTGGTTGCAAGCATGAACGACAAAATCAATACAATAATGCTGCATTTGGTATTGATTCTGCGCAAAATAATGGGGATACGGGGACGATTGACACATAATGGAATAATTTCTATGCGGAACTGGACCGAAGCACACATAGCGCAACAAATGCAAATTCGCAGTGAATACATTGAATTACTGCGGCAATATTATGAAGAACTGGAAAACCTTATTATCGGATTTGGCAAAGAAAACACCATGTCCCCAGAACAAATCAGCCTTATGTCCAGTTTGGCACGCGATATGTCGCGCATGGTCGCCATGCACCGGCTTGACGGGAATCGGCGGGTTATTGCGCGACACATACGGAATATTATCGGCGAAATTAATGATTGGTTAGATTCAAGCGCAGATGTGGCACGAAATTTTGATAAAATTTTGACCGCGGCAACAACGCCTGGGGAATCAACAGATAAAAAAAATACACCCAATTAATAAATTTTCTTGATTTTTTATAAAAGTATGTCATAATTTGCCCCGAACTGCTGGAAAAGAAGTTCTGGGGCTATAGCTCAGTTGGTAGAGCAAATGACTTTTAATCATTGGGTCCAGGGTTCGAGTCCCTGTGGCCCCACCAAAATTAAAACCGACATCTTGTCGGTTTTTGTTTTGGTCACTAACCACTAATCACTTTTTCCCATTGAATTGAATATCGCGCAGTTTTTTATATTCGCCACCCAACGCAACCAGTTCTTCATCTGTGCCCTGCTCTATAATACGGCCATCTTTGATAACGCAAATCATGTCCGCATCCAGAACCGTAGACAACCGATGTGCAATCACGAATGTCGTACGATTCTGCATCAATTCGCGCAATGTTGACTGAATAATTTTCTCGCTTTCTGTGTCCAACGCACTGGTTGCTTCGTCCAGCAGCAGTATCGGTGCGTTCTTTAATATTGCGCGCGCGATGGCAATGCGTTGTTTCTGCCCCCCCGACAGCAATGCCCCACCTTCGCCAACAACGGATTCATACCCGTTTGGAAAATCCATAATAAAACCGTCTGCGTTTGCCGCACGTGCCGCCGCAACAACATCGTCATGTGTCGCATTTGGCGCACCATATTTTATATTTGCCTCAATCGTGTCATTGAACAAAAACACATCTTGGGAAACATCAGATATATTCCGGCGCAGCGAATCCAAAGTATACTTTCTTATGTCGCGCCCATTTATCGCAATGATACCAGTTTGTGGTTCATAAAATCGTTCCAACAGGTTAAACAGTGTTGTCTTTCCACCACCACTTGGCCCAACCAGCGCGCACACCCGCCCCGCCGGCACGCGCAGATTTATATCGCGCAGCACAGGTTCATTTGGAACATATGAAAAACTAACATCACGAAATTCAACCGATGGACGCACCGCGCGTAATTCTGTAGCATCTTTGGCATCGCGAATTGTGGGTTTTGTATCCAAGAAATTAAACAACACTTCGGCGGCAAGCAACCCATGCTGAACCGTGTCGCCGACATTTGTAATAGACTTTGCGGGTTTATATGCGGCGGTCAACGCCAACAGAAACGCCGTAAAATCACCGGTTGTAATTGCGCCACTGACGATAAAATGTCCGCCCATAATCATTGCCAAACATAATCCTATGGAAATCATCAATTCCAACAGCGGCGATTGCAAACCGGATGCCTGGGTGCTTTTATAAGAATTCACCATCGCATCATTTAGTACATGTTCAAACCGCCGCGTTTCTGACCTTTCATTTGCAAATGCCTGAATAGTTTTAATACCCCGCAGACTTTGATTCAAATGCTGGGTGACGCTGTTGGCGATTGTGAAAGATTTGCGTGATAATTTCCGCCGCCGCCGCATAATAGCAACCATTGGCAAAACAATCGCCGGCACCAGAAACAACAGCACAGCGCACATTTGCGGTGCGTAATACACCATCAACCCCAATGTTATAATCAATGTAGCAATTTGCTGAATTGTTTTCACCACCGTCGTCGTCACAAGGTTCAGCACCGCGTTCGCCTGAACCGAAAAATAATTCAGATGTTTACCGACACCGTCACCATAGAATCCGGATATATCCATATGCATCGCGTGTGCGAAAATTCGTTTCTGTAATCGCGCAGATGCGGTAAGTCCCGCCTTGGCCATAAGCAATGCACGCGCATACCCAAATGCACCCTTTAACCCGAACGCCAATATAATCAGCAACCCAATAACATATGTTGATTGCATATTCTTTTCAATAAACGCCTGGTCAACCACACGTTGAACCAGCGTAATCGTATATCCTTCGGCACCGGCGGCACAGATTGTCGCGATTGCGCCCGCCAACAACCATTTCCATTGGGGTTGCCCGATTTCACGCCATATACGACCATACAGCGACCATTTGATGCGCGCATTTGACGCATCACCATGAATAAAGTTTTTAATTTTTTCTGTGATTTTTTTCATTGCGCAACAATTATAGAAATTCATCAAGCAAGTGTAAAGTATTTATTTTTTTATTGACTTTTGGGCAAAAAGCACATAGAATGTGCGTCACAGAGTTTACGGGGTTGTAGCTCAGTTGATAGAGCGCCTGATTTGCATTCAGGAGGTCGTGGGTTTGAGTCCCATCAGCTCCACCACAAATCGCCAAAGGGGGTGAATAGTTTATGGTAAAAGTTCTGGTACGTGATAACAACGTTGAACAGGCATTACGCGTCGCAAAGCGCAAGTCTCAGAAAGAAGGACTGTACCGCGAAATGAAAGAACGCCAGCGTTATGAAAAACCAACAACAAAACGCAAGCGTCTGCGTGAAGAAGCCGTTCGTAACGAAAAGAAACGTCAATCAAAACAAAGAATGGTTTTCGGATTCTAAAAAAAACGCCCCGTTTGGGGCGTTTTTTAATTTCCCACCGCCGGCCCGGCAACAAATCCGCTAGATGTCTCGCTGGTAAAGAATCTGCCGGTTATTTTATCGTACATACCGACAACAGTTTCGCCATTTTCTGTACGACTTGCCGGAATAAAATCGCGAACAACAGTATCACCCAAATAAAACTTTACACCATAGCAATCAATATGTGGAAAATATCTGATGTTTCCTGCATAACTCATTCCAAACAACGGCACAGGGTACGGATTAACCAATGTTGCACTTAACGAATTTGATGCCTGAACCTGATTGTTCATTTTAATGTACTGTTCGCCCGCCGCCAATTTAATATCAAAATCATTAATAACATTTAATGGCACGAATTTTCCGTTGGTGGACGGGGACCACTCAAAACTCCACTTATTATAGTATCCTGCTAACATAGTGCCATCTGTCCCCCCATTAGCAAATCTAAAAACTTTTGCTTGAACACTACCAGATGAAGCATCTGCAGAAACACCAAACAAATGCGGAAATTGCGTATTACTTAACTCTTCTGTGTCCCTATCATACAATTTTACCCGGGCGGTGACCCTATCAAAATCATTAACCATTAGGTCCGTCATGATATATGCATTGTGATTCATGCTTATATATTCCAACTGGGTATATCCGGCGGGCAAGAATGTAAGCGCTACAACAGTATCGGCAATTTCCCATAATGTACCATTGTTATCCAATTCGCCATTTGCGTTCACACGCCGCAAAGAATGATTTACTGCATTAATAACACCATTATTCACACTTTCCGCGGTCACCAATGAATCGCTGTAATTTGTGTTCGCACTGTAAATTGGTTTTTCACCGACTTCGCCGGCGTTTCCTGTACCCGTCATAACATAACCCGCCGTGCCGGTAATCGTATCTTGTTTTCCGTCCAAACCAGTCTTAACCGCACCAACCGTAGGTACACTTACGGCAGATGCACTGTTCCCAAGTGTTGCCGCAATGGCTTTTTCACCAATGCCGTCTTCATCATCATATATCATAAGTGTATTTGCACCAGACCCGGGTAATTTACCCTGGTATCCAGACATCAGGTCATCTACATATTTCTTGCTGGTCACACTGGAATTATCAGCAAACACCGTGGACGCCGCAAAAATTGCGGATATTGCGATAAATATGCGTTTGATACTCATCTGATATTTCCCTTTCCCTTAATTTCCAATACTAAAAGTATAACAAAAAGGTACCTTTTTGTTCGTTCGTGTTT